>NZ_JBFULO010000005.1:0-27778 GCF_054049855.1 Stenotrophomonas sp. P5_B8
GCCTGGGGGTGGCCGATGCAATGCAATGCGTCGTGGCCGCCTGCAATTCCGATAGCGCCGACGGTTGCTCGGCGCCTCGAATCTCTTTCCAGGATCACGAGGAGCCGGCCAGCGGCCGGCACTACCGGATCGATCACAGCGTCATCGGACGCCAACCGGCGGCGGGCCCTGCAGCGCTCAATACACCGGCAGCGAAATGAAGCTTGCCTGCTGTGGTGCATGCCACACCTGCTGCGTGGCCTTCTGGTAATCGCCCGGCCTGGCCAGGTAGATGTTGGGCACGAAGGTCTGCGGGTTGCGGTCGTACAGCGGGAACAGGCTCGATTGCACCTGCACCATCACCCGATGACCGGGCTGGAACACATGGTTGGCCGTCGGCAGGCCGAATCTGTAATCCAGCACCTGATTGCTTGCGATCGCCTTTGGATCGCTGAAGCTCTCCCGGTAGYGCCCACGGAAGATCGCCATGGATACCGCCAGCTCGTAGCCGCCCATCTCGGGCGTGGACGGTGTCTGGTCGGGATAGACGTCGATCAGTTTCACCACCCAGTCGGCATCGCTGCCACTGGTGGCCGCCGCCAGGTTCACCTGCGGTGCCCCGCCGATGCGAAGCGGCTCGGTGAGCGGTTCACTGACGAAGGTCAGCACGTCCGTGCGCCCGTCCACGAAACGCTGGTCCTTGACCAACCAGCTGGTCCACATGTCGCGGTCGGCGAAGCGCACCGGGCGCGGCACGAACGGCACCGGCTTGGCCGGATCGGACACGTAGGCCTCGTAGTTCGCCTCACCCGGCTGCGGCGCCTGGAACGACAGCTTGCCTCCAGCACGCRGGTACAGCGGTTTGGACTGTGCGGCGGTGCGCGGCCACTGCTGCAGCTTGTCCCAGTGGTTTTCGCCGGTGTTGTAGATCAGCACCGGCGGCGTATCRGCCTTGGCCGCGCCATCCACCAGGTACTGGTCGAAGAACGGCTTGAGCACGTCGCGGCGGAACTGCAGCGCGGTATCGCCGTCGAACTTGAGCGCGCCCAGATTGCTGCCGTCGTAGTTCACTTGGCTGTGCCGCCACGGGCCCATCACCAGGTAGTTGAGCGTGTTGCTGCTGTCGCGCGGTTCCATGGCCGCATAGCTGTGCACCGCGCCCCACATGTCTTCCTGGTCCCAGAGGCCCTGCAGCCACATGGTCGGCACCTTCAGCGGCGTTTTGGCCATCTGCGCATCCAGCGCCTGCGCCTGCCAGAACGCGTCGTAGGCCGGGTGTTCGATGAGCTTGTGCCACCACGGCAACTGGTCCAGTCCGTTGGCCTTGGCATAGTCGCCGGCCGACCCGGCGCGCAGGAAAGTGGTGTAGTCGTCGTAGCCCACGCTGGGAATCGCCGGTCCCTTGCCGCGCTTGGCCAGCTGGCCGGTGAAGTAGCCGAAGTTGACCTGGCGGAAGGCACCGTAGTTGAGCCAGTCATCGCCCATCCAGCCATCGATCATCGGGCTCTGCGGCGCGGCCACCTTCAACGCCGGATGCGGGTTGGTCAACGCCATCACCACGGTGAAGCCTTCATACGAGGACCCCAGCATGCCGACCTTGCCGTTGCTTTCGGGCACGTGCTTGACCAGCCAGTCGATGGTGTCCCACGCATCGGTGGCATGGTCGACCTTGGTAGGGTTGAGCGGCCCGCGCAGCGGCCGGGTCATCACGTAATCGCCTTCGGAACCGTACTTGCCGCGGATGTCCTGGAACACGCGGATATAGCCGCCGTCGACGAACACCTCATCGCCCTGGGGCAGGATGTCACGCATGTGCGGCGAGTCGATGCGCTTGGCGCGGTTGGCCGCGTCGTACGGGGTGCGGGTCAGCAGGATCGGGGCATTCTTGGCGCCTTTGGGCACCACGATCACCGTGTAGAGCTTTGTGCCGTCGCGCATCGGCACCATCACCACGCGCTTGTCGTAGTCATCGTGCGCGGTCGGCGTCACGAAGCCCTTGGCCGGGATGTCCGGGGTCATCGGCGAGGTCTGCGCCGACACGCTGGCGGCAACCATGAAACTCAACAGCACGACAGGCACGACACGGACACGCATGGGCTCTCTCCCGGCAGATGGTGGCGACGAACCTTTGCAGCCTAGCGCCGGGCGCACGGCCCGGGTAGGTGCCAAAGGTCGCCATTGCGCGCATTCATGCGCCAACCGACGTTTCCTGCAAAGCCGCCCACTGCAGCCCACCGTCGTGTCCGGCGACCAGCACTGCCAGCGCTTCGCGCCGGGTCGCTACCCCGGCATGGTCGGTATGGTCTTCGCGGTAGCGCACCGCACAGGCACCGCCCGGCAGCGCGATCGCCGCCAACTCGGCCACCTCGATGCGCAGGCCTGCCCGCCGTCCATGCGCGCCCGCGAAGAAGCGCGCCAGTGCCGGCTTGTCCAGGCGCACTCCGCCGATGCCGACCATGCTGAAGTCGTCGTTGAAACGTGCCAGCAGCCGTTCCAGATCACTGGCCGGCAGGCGCGCGTTGAACCAGTCTTCGATCAGCACGTGCAGCATGCGCACCTCATCGAAGGCGGCGTGGGAACGTTCGGTCTGTGCAGGGGTCATGTGGGATTGGCTCGCAGGGAAAGGGACGCTGCCGGTATCCGCCACAGCAGCGGCAGTGGCAGCAGGGTCATGCCGCTGGCCAGCAGCAGCGTGAGGAAAAACGCGCGCTCGGGCAGCACGGCGGTCAATGCACCCAGCACGCACGCCAGCAGTGCGGCGGCCAGGCAGAAGCTGAGCTGGCGATTGAGATTCCACAACGCGCTGCCCGGCATCAGTTCTTCATGCGCCAGGCCCTGGAACGCCAGCGTCTGTGCGGTGCTGCTGCACAGGCTGCCGCCCAGGCCCATCAGCGCGAACGCCAGCACCGCCAGCAGCGGTTGCGAGGGCTGCACGCCCAGCAGCAGCGCGATGCCCGCAGCCTGGCAGACCATGCCGGCACTGAGCAGCACGCGTGGGCCGATCCGCGGCAGCGCGCTACGGGTGGTGGCAATAGCACACGCCGAAGCCAGCGCCCACGGCAGCATGAAGCCGCCGATGCTGGCCGGGCTGTAGCCGAGCCGACTGAGCAGCAACGTCGCCACCAGTTGGGTCCCGATGAAGGTGCCCGGCACCAGCAGGTAGATCAACATCGCCAGCCGCAGCGAAGGATGCCGCAGCAACGTCCACTGCAGCACCGGCTGCGCGGTGTGCCGGGCGGTGCGTGCATAGACGATCAGAATGCCTGCGGCCGCTGCCAGCAGCGCAATGCCCTGCGCGCGCTGCTGCGCTTCGGCGATCAGGCTCAAGGCCACCAGCAGCAGGCTCAGGCCCAGCGAGCCCAGCACCAGCCCGCGTCGATCCAGGCGCGGCAACGCCAGCCTCGCTTCGGGCCGGATCCACATCGCCGCCAGCACCAGGGCCAGCATCGCCAGTGGAACGCTGGCCCACAGCACCCAGCGCCACGATCCCAGCCCCACCAGCCAGCCGCCCAGCGCGGGCGACAGCGCCGGCACCAGCAGCGCGACCGCCATGATCCGCGCGGTCAACCGACCCCGTTCGGCCGGCGGGCAATGCCGGTAAGCCATGGCCTGTCCGACCGGAATCAACAACCCACCACCGAGGCCCTGCAGCAACCGCCAGCCGATCAGCGCCTCGATGGTCGGCGCGCTGCCGGCCAGGATCGCCGCCAGCGCGAATACGCCCAGCGACAGGCACAGCAGCACCCGTTCGCCCAGCCGCGCGGCCAACCAGCCACCCAATGGAATCACCAGCGTCAGCCCGAGCATGTAGGCGTTGCCGATCCACGCCAGCTGCGGCACCGAGGCATGCAGCTCGGCCGCAAGCGCCGGATAGGCGACGTTGCCGATGAACATGTTGACCAGGTCCAGCGAGAACCCGAGCAGGTACAGCCCTTCCACTTTGGCCCGGTAGGTCATGGCGCGCTCCGTTGACGAGGGCGTAGCATGCGCGCCGGGAAGCGCTGGATAAACCGAGCATCCGATGCAAGACTGTCAAATTATTTTTGACATTCAAAGGCAAGGCGATGGTCAGCCTGGACCGCTTCGAGATCTTCAAAGCCGTGGTCGATGCCGGCAGCCTCACCGCAGCCGCGCAACAGCTGGGCCACAGCAAGGCGGTGGTGAGCTTTAACCTCAAACGGCTGGAACAGGAGCTGGGCGTCACCCTGCTGGTGCGCAACACCCGCAGCCTGGCACTCACCGAGGCCGGCGAGCGCTTCCACCAGCATTGCGTGGCCATGCTGGCCACCGCCGAGCAGGCCATCGAGGAAGCCCGCAGCGAACAACAGCAGCTGCGCGGCACGCTGCGCCTGACCACCACACCCGAATACGCCAGCGCCAGGCTGGTGCCGCTGCTGGAAACATTCCGCGCCCAGCACCCGCAGCTGCGCCTGCACCTGTCGACCTCGCCGACGCATGCCGACCTGATTCCCGAGCGCTTCGACCTGGCGATCCGGCTCGGGCGCATGGCCGATTCGGAACTGCGCGCCACCCTGCTGGACGAGCATGCGTTGTGCGCGGTGGCCGCGCCGTCACTGTTGTCTGCGTTGCCCGATGCGGCCGCGCGCGACAGCCCGGACTGGGTACGCACGCTGCCTCGGCTGGGTTATCCCCGCCTGGCCGACCTGCCCCTGATCGCGCCCGATGGCAGCGATCAGCTGTTTGCCAGCAATCCGGCCGACGCGGTGGTCACCGTGGACAATGCGTCCACGCTGCGCGCCTTCGCGCTGGCCGGGGCCGGGGCGACGGTGTTGCCGCAGTGGTTGATCGCCGATGACCTCGCCGCAGGCCGGCTGCTGCCGATCCTGCGTGGGCATCGCTTCCCGCGCCAGGGCGTGTATGCGGTGTTTCCCAACACCGCGCATCCCTCGCGCCGGGTGCAGTTGCTGCTGGCGCACCTGCGCCAGCATCTGCCGGGGTGAACCCGACGGCAGGCACGACCAGCGGTCGTGACCTGCCCGGACGCCGGGACCGGTCGGTGCCGGCCGTTGGCCGTCCCGCATCGGTAGGTACCGACCGTTGGCCGGTACCTGCCTTGCTCAGCGCACCACACCACCGCTCAACACGATCGGCGTGGTCTGCAGCGGCTCGCTGGCCGAGCGCGACAGCTGCAGTTCGTAACGGCCTTCAGCGATCTTCCACTGCTTGTCGGCGGTATCGAAGCTGGCCAGCGTCTTCGGTTCGGCTTCGATGCGGATCCGGCGCGACTCGCCCGGCTGCAGCATCACCTTCTGGAAACCGATCAGGCGGATCGGGGTGGTGCTGCCATCGGGCATCTTCAGGTACAGCTGCGCCACGTCCGCGCCGGCGACCTTGCCGGTATTGCGGATATCCACGGTGGCGACCAGGCGCTGGCCCATCGAGGTGGCGCTCAGGTTGTCGTAGCTGAACTGCGTGTACGACAGGCCATGGCCGAACGCGAACTGCGGCACCAGGCCCTTGGCGGCGAACCACTTGTAGCCGACGTTGGCGCCTTCGATGTTGTAGTCGATGGTGTCGTCCGGCTTGTGCTTCGGATTGAAGCCCAGCCCGTTCACTTCCGGGCGCGGCAGCTGGCTGGCATCCACCGGCCATGTCACCGGCAGGCGGCCGGACGGATTGACCTTGCCGGTCAGCAGCGCGGCAATGCCTTCGCCGCCACGGATGCCCGGGTACCACGCCTGCAGCACCGCCGGCACCTGCTGCAGYCACGGCAGYTCGACCGGGCCGTTGGTTTCCAGCACCACCACCGTCTTCGGGTTGGCCTTGGCCACCCCGGCGATCAGCGCGTCCTGGTTGTCGGGCAGTTTCATGTGCGGCAGATCGACCGACTCGGCCGACCACTGCGTTGCAAACACGATCGCCACATCCGCCGCGGCGGCAGCGCGCGCGGCGGCGGCCACGTTGCGGCCATCCACGTATTCGATGCTGGCGTCCGGGCGCTCGGCGCGCAGCGCTTCCAGCGGCGAGGACGGGTGGAAGATCACCGGACCCGGCCAGGTGGTCGGCAGCACGCCCGGTACCGCGTTGGTGCCCTTGGCGGTCCAGCCGACCATCGACGAACCACCGCCACCGATCACGCCCTTGTCGGCGTGGCCACCGATGATCACGATGCGCTTGACCTCCGGGCCCAGCGGCAACACGTTGTTGGCATTGCGCAGCAGCACGCTGCCTTCTTCCACGGTGCGCTGGGCGGCCGCGAAGCCGGCGTCATCGTCGATCGGCTGGTGCTGCGGCGGCACGTCGAAGTTGCCGTTGGCGAACATCGCACGCAGGATCCGGCTGACCATGTCGTCCAAACGGGCGCGCGGCACCACGCCACCGGCCACGGCCAGGCGCAGCGGTTCATCGAAGAACACCGCCTTGTCGAACACTTCACCGGCCGACTGCTGGTCCAGGCCGGCCAGTGCCGCCTTCGAACCGCTGTGCACGCCGCCCCAATCGGACATCACGAAACCGGGGAACTTCCATTCCTGCTTGAGCACCTGGTTCATCAGGTAATCGTGCTCGCAGCCGTAGGTGCCGTTGATGCGGTTGTAGGAGCACATCACCGAGCCGGGCTTGCCGATGTCCAGTGCGATCTCGAAGGCCAGCAGGTCCGATTCACGCATGGCCTGCTCGCCGATCTCGGCGCTGTGGAAATTGCGCGAGGTTTCCATGTCGTTGAGCGCGAAATGCTTCATCGTCGACATGACGTGCTGGCTCTGCACGCCACGGATCGACTCGCCGACCAGGCGACCGGCCAGCAGCGGGTCTTCGCCGGCGTACTCGAAGTTGCGGCCATTGCGCGGATCGCGCTGCAGGTTGACGCTGCCGGCCAGCAGGATGTTGAAGCGCTGCTGCCAGGCCTCGCGGCCCATGGTGGCGCCACCGGCGAAGGCCACTTCCGGGTTCCAGCTGGACGCGGTGGACGGACCGGACGGCATCGCCGTGGCGTGGTCTCCCTTGCGGATGCCGCCCGGGTTGGTCACGCCCACGCCGGCATCGGCCGACTGCTGCGACGGAATGCCCAGCCGCGCCACGCCCGGCACGAAACCGGCCGAACCGACCGCGCCTTCCGGCAACGGCCCGCCATCCTTGCCCAGCCCGAAGTAGCTGTGCAGCATCTGGAACTTCTCATCGTCGGTCATCTTCGCCACGATCAGGCGGGCGCGTGCATCGGCGTTGAGCGAGGTATCCATCCACGGCGTGTCGCCACCGACCGGGGCGGCGTAGTCCAACGTCAGCAGCGTGCCCTTGAGCGCGGTCTTGCCGGCATCCAGGCGCAGCTTCACCGACGTGCGGGAGGCGGACTGGAAACCATTGGAATAGGTGTCCTCACCACGCGCCTCGAAGCCGGCCGCGCGTGCGCCGGCCTCATCGGCGCCCAGCAGGACCGCCGGGGCGCCCACGCGCGATGCATCGACCAGCGCCTTGAACGCGGCGCCCGTCGCGTCGCCATCGGCGGTGCGGGTATACAGCGCCACCACGTGGCGGCCGTCGTTCAAGCGCAGGTAGTTCAGGCCCGGGGCTTCGATGCCGGAAGCCGCTTCCACCGGCAGGCGCGAGATCACGATGCTGCCGCGGCGCTCGGCCGAGGCCGGATCGGCGCTGACGAAACGATAGGTGTAGCCCAGCTGGTCGGCCAGCGCTTCCAGCGGATCCGGCGCGCGGCTGCTTTCAGCCGTATCGGCGGCACGGTGCACGTTGCCGATGGTCAGCGCGTCCACGTTCAGGGCCTGCAACTGCGCGGCGACGTCCTTGGCATCGAGCCAGTCCGGCGCCTGTTCCAGGCTGAGCACGGTGAAGGCATCGCCGCTGTCGGCGACCTTCGGCGAGGATGCCCAGGCCGAAGCGGCGAGCGAGAGCGTGATGGCGGCCGTCAGGGCCAGTGGCTTTGAAATCGTTTTCATGAGCGGGCGAAACACCTTTGCTTACGCAAAAAATCCAGGGAGTCGTGCCGCAGAAGGGTGCAGCGCCAAGATGGCGGATCCCGGCCTTTGCAGGCCGGTATCGGGTACTACCCGGGGCAACGCAGCTACGACCAGGCCCCTCCGCCCGTCGATACAGCCATGCTGTCCGGTGGGCGCCGCAGGCGGCACCCATCCGGTGAAGAGTCGTCCACCCTGTTCATGCCTGTCAACAGCGTGTTCAGATTCGCAGGCGCGTGCGGCGGCTTGCGATCACCCTGCCGGGGGCTTCACCACGTGGGTGGCCGTCGGCTCCAGCACCTGCCCGTCTGCGTCGCGCGGCAGCAGCGGGGCCAGTTCACGGCCCTCGGTGAGCGTCAGCAACTGCGAACGCGGTTCACCTTCGGCGAACAGGAAGCCCTCGCCCCATTGCCGCAGCGCCACCACCAGCGGGAACAGCGCCCGGCCCTGCGTAGTCAGCACATAGTCCTGGTAACGGCTGCCATCGGCCGCCGCCTGCTGTGCCAGCACGCCGGAGTCCTGCAAGGCCTGCAGGCGCTGGCTGAGCATGCTGCGCGACATGCCCAGGCTGCGTTGGAAATCGCTGAAACGGCACACGCCGTCGAAGGCGTCGCGCACGATCAGCAGCGACCAGCGATCGCCCACCACGTCCAGCGCGCGCGCCACCGGGCAGGTCAGGTTCGGATCGTCATTCATGGCGGGCCCTCCAGAAGTGGTTTCATTTTAGAACCGCGTGCGCCAGAATCAACTGGTTCTAATTTGAGACCACCGCATGTCGCATGCCGCCTCCCTGCCCCGTACCGCCACGCCCCTGCTGCTGTTGTTCGCCTGTGCCGCCGGGCTCAGCGTGGCCAACGTCTACTACGCCCAGCCCCTGTTGGATGCGCTGGCAGCGGACCTGCACATCGGCACCGCGCGGATCGGCGTGGTGATCGCCGCTACCCAGCTCGGCTCGGTGCTGGCCCTGCTGTGGCTGGTGCCGCTGGGCGACCGCCGCGACCGGCGCCGCCTGATGGCGGTGCAGAACGCGGCGCTGGTGCTGGCCCTGCTCGGCGTCGCCTGCGCCGGCAACCCGCTGGCGTTGTTGCTGGGCATGCTCGCGCTGGGTCTGCTCGGCACCGCGATGACCCAGGGCCTGATCGCCTACGCGGCCGCCGCCGCCGATCCGCACGAGCGCGGCCGCGTAGTGGGTGCCGCCCAGGCCGGGGTGGTGATCGGGTTGCTGCTGGCGCGGGTGGTGGCCGGTGGCGTTGCCGACCTGGCCGGGTGGCGCGCGGTCTACCTGCTGTCGGCCGCGCTGATGGTGGTCAGCGGCGTGCTGCTGTGGGTGCGCCTGCCACGTTTGCCGATACCGGCCGCAACGCCGCAGCTGTCCCTGTTCGCACTGCTGCGCCAGCAACCGGTGCTGCGCCGGCGCGGCGTGCTGGGCTTGCTGATGTTCGTTGCGTTCGGGCTGTTCTGGAGCAGCATGGCGCTGCCCCTGAGCGCACCGCCGCATGCGCTCGACCACACCGCGATCGGCGCATTCGCGCTGGTCGGCCTGCTCGGTGCGCTGGCCGCTTCACGCAGCGGGCACTGGAGCGATCAAGGCCATGCCGAACGCGTGACCGGCGCGGCGTTGCTGTTGTTGCTGCTGAGCTGGGCGCCGCTGGCGGGGCTGTCGCTGCACCTGGGCTGGCTGGTGCTGGGCGTGCTGCTGCTCGATCTGGCGGTGCAGGCCCTGCATGTCACCAACCAGAGCCTGATCCTGGCCGCCGCGCCGCACGCGCAGGCACAGGTGATCGCCGCCTACATGCTGTTCTATGCCGCCGGCAGCGGGTTGGGTGCGGTGCTGGGCAGCGCGATGTATGCAAGCTACGGGTGGAGCGGTGTGTGCATCGCAGGCGGGTGCGTCTCGTTGCTTGCCCTGGGCCTATGGGCGGCCCTGCGTCGTTCCCGGTGAGCGTTGCGATGGGGCGGCGACCGTGTTTCCGCTACCCTGTTGGACACAGGCAACCCTGCCATGTCGACGTGATGATGCGCAGAATGCGGTGGTGGTGGTGAACGAGCAACGCTGGACCGGCACGTTGCTGCTCGGTGCGCATTTCGCCCTGCTGCAGGGCCATGCCGGCGCCACCGGTGCCCATGCCCACTACGCGCATCAGATCCTGCTGGCTGACACCGGACAGTGGACGATAGAGGACGAAGACGGCATGCGGTCCGGGCCGCGCATGCTGCTGCCCTCCTTCCAGTCACATGCCGTGCTTGCCGTCCCCGCGCGCGGCTGCACGCTGTGGCTGGAACCCAGCCATGTCGACCTGGCGCATCTGCAGGCCCAGCTGCCGCAGCTCCCCTGCGATCCGGTGGCACTGCTGCCCTGCCTGTCGACCCTGATCGCCCGCACACCGCTGGACCGACGGCTGCAGGCAGCGTTGTCTGCGCTGGATGCGCACTTGCCCGAACGCGTCGCGGCCACGACCATCGCAGCGGCCGCGCACCTGTCCGAGAGCCAGTTGCACCGCCGCTTCCAGCAGGACCTGGCGGTATCGCTGCGCGGCCTGGTGCTGTGGCGCAGGCTGCGCCAGGCCCTGGTCCTGGTGATGGAGGACCACAGCCTCACCGCCTGCGCCCATGCCGCCGGCTTCGCCGACCTGGCCCATTTTTCGCGCAGCCTGCGGCGCATGTTCGGCGTGCGTGCCGAGCATCTGTCACGCCTGCACCTGCAGCACTACCGCGACGACCGCTCCAGCCCCGGCGGCGGCGGCGGTGCCTCCCCATGCGGCAATGCACGGAACGGGGCCAGCAGCTGCCCTGGGTAATCCTTGGGATAATCCGGCTGGCTGCCGATGCCCAGATCGTCCACCCGCATCCGGTAGTCCGCATCAAACGCGGTGCCCAGCAGATGGTCCCAGACGGTCAGGAACAGCCCGAAATTGACGTCGCCGGCCGTGCCATAGCGCATATGGTGGAACCGATGCAGCGGGGCCCATGCCATCACCTTGCCCAGCCAGCCCGGCCGCATGTCCACGTTGGAGTGCTGCAGCAGCAGCTGGATGGCAATGGCGAAGGCCAGCACCGCCGCCACCGGGTACGGCATGCCCAGCAACAGCAGCGGCAGCACCCCGCCCAAGGCTTCGGCCGTCTGGTGCAGCGGGTGCTTCATCAATCCGTTGAACCCATACATGCGGGTCACGCTGTGGTGGACCGCATGCAACCGCCACAGCCAGGCCCAGCGATGGCTGGCGTAATGCACCAGGGTGATGCCCAGGTCCGCGGCGACGATCGCCAGCACCACCTGCGCCACAACACTCCAGTGCGTCGGCCACAGCTGCCACGGCACCCACGTGGCCACCAGCGGAATCGCACCGATCGCCAGCAGGTTCAACCCTTCATTCACCAGCGCGTGGACGGCATCGCGGCCCGCATCGCCCTGGCGTGCGTTGAAGGCCGGGTCATACGGCCAGCAGCGCTCGGCCAGCCACGACACGGCGATGGCCAGCACCAACCCCGGCAGCAGCCACAGGGCCGATCCCGCTGCATACCCCACCCACCACGTGGCCATTCCCACGCATCCAAGCAGCATTCCCGGCGCATACAACGCCAACCACCATCGCTTCATCGACCTGCTCCATACAAAGGAGCGGCCATGCTCGCGACAATGGCGCGGCCGGGCTTGAACAAACCGCGCATCCCGCCGCGGCCGCCGGTGCGGCCTTCCATGCCCTCCACATCGACTTGACCCCCACGGCCGCTGAAGCGGCGGGCAGGCCACTGGCTGAAGCATTCATCACCCCGGCTGCGTTCAAACTGCCGTCGCGCGAATCGTTAGCATTTTTACTAATTGCCGGTAGGATTGTCGGTCTCAGCCCCTGACACCGACCCTGCCGATACTGCCCGCCATGCCCCGCCTTGCCGCCCCCGCCTGCCTGCGCCAGCCCCTTCGGGAGGTGCGCTGATGGGCGCGGTACTGGCCCTGGACCAGTTGCTGGAAAGCCGGCAGGTCTGGCGCGGCAGGCCGCAGGCCACGCCGCCGGCCACGGCCCCGCACCCTACCGGCCACCCGGCGCTGGACGCCCGCCTGCCCGGCGGCGGCTGGCCGCCGGCGGCGCTGTCGGAGGTGCTGCTGGCCGCGCCGGGGCACGGCGAGCTGGCGTTGGTCTGGCCGACCCTGGCGCGGCTGAGCCAGCAGCAGCAGACCATCGTGCTGATTGCCCCGCCCTACCTGCCGCATGCACCCGGCTGGGCCGGTGCCGGGCTGGCCTTGAACCAGGTGCAGGTGGTGCGGGCAGCCCCGCGCGATGCCCTGTGGGYCGCCGAACAGTGCCTGCGCTCTGCGGCCTGCGCCGCCGTGCTGTGCTGGCCGCAGCAGGCCGACGACCGCGCCCTGCGCCGGCTGCAGGTGGCCGCCGAAACCGGCCAGTGCCTGGGGTTTGCCTTCCGCGACCTGCGCCAGGCGCGCAACAGTTCACCGGCGCCGCTGCGCCTGCAACTGCAAAACGGCCAGGTACGCGTGCTCAAGTGTCGCGGCGGCATGGCCCCGGCGCAGCCCTTGCCGCTGTCGCTGGCGCATTGAGCGGCCGCCGTGCACTGGGCCTGCCTCTTGTTGCCACAGCTGGCGCTGGATGCCGCCCTGCGCCAGCAGCCCGATCCGTCGGTGCCGCTGGTGCTGCTCAGCGGCCCGGCGCAGCGCCGCGTGCTGCATGCGGTGAGCCCGTCGGCCCGCCAATTGGGGTTGCGTCGCGGCATGCTGCTTTCGGCCGCGCAGGTACTCACCCGCGACATGCTCACCGTTGAACATGACCCGCGCGCCGAACAGGCCACCCGGCACCTGCTGGCCAGCTGGCTGTACGGCATCAGCTCGCAGGTCAGCCTGGCCTTCCCGCACGCGCTGGCGCTGGAGATCGGCGCCAGCCGCGCGCTGTTCGGCGATTGGCCGGCGATCGAAAAGCGTCTCTGCGATGGCTTGAAGGACCTCGGTTTCCGCCATCGCCTGGTTGCCGCGCCCAATCCACATGCGGCCTGGGTACTGACTCGCGCGCATGCACGGCTGGGCGTGGACGCCAGCCAACTGGACGCCACCCTGGCGCAGCTCCCGATCGAACGCAGCGGCCTGCCCGCCGAGGCGGTCACGGTATTGGCGCGCTCGGGCCTGCGCACGCTGGGCGCGGCCTTCCAGCTGCCGCGCGAGAGCCTGGCCCGGCGTTTCCCGCCCCAGGTGCTGGCCCACCTGGACGCGCTGCGCGGAATCAGTACGCCGCCGTTACGCTATTTCCAGCCACCGGACCGCTTCGATGCGCGCATCGAGTTCGATTACGAAATCGAGTCCACCCAGGCCCTGCTGTTCCCGCTGCGTCGCCTGACCGGCGACCTGGCCGCGTTCCTGTGTTCGCGCGATGGCGGGGTGCAGCGTTTCGACCTGTGGTTCGAACACGACCAGCACCCGGACACCTGCCTGAGCATCGGCCTGCTCGCGCCCGAGCGCGATGCGGCGATGCTGTTCGAGCTGGCCCGCAACCGCGTGGACCACCTGCAGCTGCCGGCCGGCAGCCGTGGCCTGCGCCTGCAGGCCGAGCACCTGCCACCGTTCGTGCCGGCCGCGCGCGACCTGTTCGACCCGCGCCCGCAACAGGCGATGCCCTGGGAACAGGTGCGCGAACGCCTGCGCGCGCGCCTCGGCGACGATGCCGTGCAGGGCCTGGGACTGCGTGCCGAGCACCGCCCGGAACGGGCCAGCGGCGATGCGCACGGCGCGCCCAAAGGCCCGCCGCCGCCGCTGCCCCTACGCCCGGGCTGGCTGCTGCCGCGCCCGCAACCGCTGCTCGATCCGCACCTGCGCATCCTGTCCGGCCCCGAACGGATCGAATCGGGCTGGTGGGACGAAGGCGATATCCGCCGCGACTACTACGTGGTGGAAACCGCGCAGGGCCAGCGTGGCTGGGCCTATACCAGTGCCGACACGCGCGGCGGCCCGTGGATGCTGCACGGCTGGTTCGCATGAGCACCGCCCTGCCCGACTACGCCGAACTGCACTGCCTGTCGGCCTTCAGTTTCCAGCGTGGCGCGTCCATCGCCGAGGAACTGTTCGCCCGCGCCAAGGGCCAGGGCTACCGCGCGCTGGCGATCACCGACGAATGCTCGCTGGCCGGCATCGTGCGCGCCTGGCAGGCCGCGAAGAAACACGACCTGGCGTTGATCACCGGCGCCGAGTTCCAGATCGAGGACGGCCCCAGGCTGGTGCTGCTATGCACCGACCTGGCCGCCTACGCCGGCCTGTGCCAGCTGATCACCACCTGCCGCCGGCGCGCGCCCAAGGGCGAGTACCGCTGCGTGCGCGAGGACTTCGATGCGCTGCCGGCCAGCCTGCTGTGCCTGTGGCTGGACCGCACGCCCACGGCAGAGGATGCCGCCTGGCTGCAGGCGCGCTTCGCGCAGCGGCTATGGCTGGCGGTGGAGCTGCACCGTGAGGCCGACGATGCGCAACGCCTGGCGACGCTGCAACGTTTCGGCGACGAACACGCCCTCCCGCTGGTGGCAAGCGGTGATGTGCACATGCACGTCCGCCGCCGCCGCGCCCTGCAGGACACCCTCACCGCGATACGCCACCACTGCACCATCGCCGATGCCGGCTGGCGGCTGTTTCCCAACGGCGAGCGCCACCTGCGCACCCGCCAGGCGCTGGCCGCGCTGTACCCGCCCGCGTTGCTGGCCGAAACCCTGCGCATCGCCGAACGCTGCCACTTCGACCTCAAACAGCTGCACTACACCTACCCGCGCGAACTGATCCCGGCCGGGCACGATCCGGCCAGCTGGCTGCGCACGCTGGTCGAGGAAGGCATGCAATGGCGCTGGAAAAGCGGTGCCACCGCCAAGCAGCGCGCGCAGATAGAACACGAACTGCACCTGATCCACACCAAGCAGTACGAGTCCTACTTCCTGACCGTGCACGACATCGTGCGCTTCGCGCGCCGCCAGCAGATCCTGTGCCAGGGCCGCGGCTCGGCGGCCAATTCGTCGGTGTGCTACGTGCTGGGCGTGACCGAGATCGACCCCAGCGACATGGAGCTGCTGTTCGAGCGCTTCATTTCCGCCGAGCGCGACGAACCGCCGGACATCGACATCGATTTCGAACACGAGCGCCGCGAGGAAGTGCTGCAGTACGTGTTCAACCGCTATGGCCGCGAACGCGCCGCGCTCACCGCCGTGGCCATCAGCTACCGCGGCCGCAGCGCGGTGCGCGACGTGGCCCGCGTGCTCGGCCTGCCGCCGGACCAGGTCAACGAACTGGCCGCGTGCCTGGACCGCTGGAGCAGCCACGAACCCCTGCCCGAGGCCCTGCGCGAGCGTGGCTTCGACCCGGACACGCCGTTGATGCGGCGGGTGGTGGCATTGACCAGCGAACTGGTCGATTTTCCGCGCCACCTGTCCCAGCACCYGGGCGGTTTCGTGATTTCCGAACACCCCCTGTCCACGCTGGTGCCAGTGGAGAACGCGGCCATGGCCGATCGCACCGTGATCCAGTGGGACAAGGACGACCTGGACGCCACCGGGCTGATGAAGGTCGACTGCCTGGCGCTGGGCATGCTCACCGCCGTGCGCAAATGCCTGGCCATGCTGCACGCGCATGGCGCGCCGAAGATGGGCATGGCCGATATTCCCTCCGGCGATGGCCCCACCTACGACATGATCTGCCGCGCCGACACCCTGGGCGTGTTCCAGATCGAATCGCGCGCACAGATGGCGATGCTGCCGCGCATGCAGCCGCGCTGCTTCTACGACCTGGTGATCGAAGTGGCGATCGTGCGCCCCGGCCCGATCCAGGGCGACATGGTCCATCCGTACCTGAACCGGCGCAAGAAGCTCAAGGAAGAAGGCATCGAGGAGATCGACTACCCGCCCGCGCTGGAGAAGGTCTTCAAGCGCACCCTGGGCGTGCCGCTGTTCCAGGAACAGGTGATGCAACTGGCGGTCGCCGCCGCCGGCTTCAGCCCCGGCGAGGCCGATGCACTGCGCCGCTCGATGGCGGCGTGGAAGCGCCATGGCGGGCTGGAGCCGCACCGCGACAAGCTGCTCACCGGCATGGCCGCCCATGGCCACAGCCGCGAATACGGCGAGCGCCTGTTCGAACAGATCAAGGGCTTCGGCAGCTACGGTTTCCCGGAGAGCCACGCGGCCAGCTTCGCGTTGATCACCTATGTCAGCTGCTGGCTCAAGTGCCACCATCCCTCCGCATTCGCCGCCAGCCTGATCAACAGCCAGCCGTTGGGCTTCTACACGCCCGACCAGATCCTGCAGGACGCGCGCCGCCATGGCGTGCCGGTGCTGCCGGTGGATGTGCGCCACAGCGACTGGGACTGCACGCTGGTGGCGCCCACCGCACCCGGGCGGCCGTTCGGCATCCGCCTGGGCCTGCGCCTGATCGACGGCTTCAGCGAAGACGTGGCCACCGCGCTGGTGCAGGCACGCGCACGGCTGCCGTTCGAGAGCGTGGCCGATCTCAGCCAACGCGCGCGGCTGGACCGTCGCCACCAGGGCCTGCTTGCCGACGCCGGCGCATTGAAAGGCCTGAGCGGGCATCGCCATCGCGCGCGCTGGGAAGTGTCCGGCGTGGAAAAACCGCTGCCGCTGTTCGACACCGCGCGCGCCACCGTCGAAGCCAGCGTGCCGTTGCCGCTGCCCAGCGCTTTGGAGGACATGCAGGCCGATTACAACAGCACCGGCACCACGCTCGGCCGGCACATGGTGTCCTTCATCCGCCCGCAACTGCGCCAGCGCCGCTGCCAGCGCTCGGACGAACTGGCCGCGTTGCCGCACGGGCGCAGCGTGCGTTTTGCCGGGCTGGTGCGCATGCGCCAGCGCCCGCAGACCGCCAGCGGGGTCACCTTCCTCACCCTGGAAGACGAATGCGGCATGGTCAATGCCGTGGTCTGGCGCAAGATCGCCGACCGCCAGCACCGCGTGCTGGTCGAAGCGCAGATGATGCAGATCGACGGCCGCCTCGAACGCGTGGACGGCGTGCAGCACCTGATCGTGCGGCAGATGTACAACATCGATGCCCTGATCGACGGCGTGCGTACACGCAGCCGCGACTTCCACTGAGTGCCCGCGCGCAGCGCGTGATCCACTTCACGATCACCGCAATTGCAGACTTTCCCGACTGGTGTCCCCATCGGCCCGTCCGGTATTGTCGCTGCCTTCCAAGGATCTGGAGCCGCCTTTGTCCCGCGCACTTACCGTCACCACACTGATCGTCTCCAGCCTTGCCCTGGTTGTTTCCGGCTGGACCGCTGTGCGCCTGCACCAGAGCCAGGCCGAGGACCGGGTGATCACCGCGCGCGGTCTGGTCATCCAGGACGGCAACGGCCAGGCCCGGCTGATCCTGGGGGCGCCGGTGCCCGATCCGCTGAGCAAGGGGGTGTCGCAGGGGCCGCGCGCCTCGCCGTTGTCCGGCATGATCCTGCTCGACGCCCATGGCTCCGAACGTGGCGGCTACGGCACCGCCGATGTCGGCGATGAAGCCATGCTCACCCTGGACGATGCCAGCGGCACCACCGAAGTCTTCAAGGTCACCGCCAACCCGGATCGGGGCGCCACCCTGGTGCTCAAACACCAGAACAGCACCGGCGCCATGCTCACCTCATGGCAGGGCAAGCCGGAGCTGATCTTCGTCGGCGACAACGGCCAATCGCACTACGTGCGCCCGAGCACGCCCAGCGCGCCCTGAGGTGCGCGTGCCATCCGGCCGCGCGGATATGCCACCATACCGGCCGAGCTTCCGGGAGTACGCGATGTCCAACCCACGCCCTGATTGGCCGCAGGCCACGACCGCCGCGGAGATCGCCGACAACCTCGCAGCCGTACATGCACGCATCGCCGACGCCTGCGCCCGCGCTGGCCGCGCGCCATCCAGCGTGCGCCTGCTGCCGGTAAGCAAGACCGTGGATGAAGCGCGGCTGCGGCTGGCCTGGGAGGCAGGCTGCCACGAACTGGGCGAGAACAAGGTGCAGGAGGCACAGGCCAAGGCCGAGGCCATGGCCGACCTGCCGATCCGCTGGTCGGTGATCGGCCACCTGCAGACCAACAAGGCGCGCGAGGTGGCGCGTTTCGCCAGCGAGTTCCAGGCGCTGGACAGCCTGCGCGTGGCCGAGGCCCTGGACCGACGGCTGGAAGTGGAGCAGCGCGACCTGGACGTGTTCGTGCAGGTCAACACCTCCAGTGAAGCCAGCAAGTACGGGCTGGACCCGATCGCGGTCGCCGACTTCCTGCAGCAGTTGCCGGCGTTCACCCGGCTGCGCGTGCGCGGGCTGATGACTCTGGCCCTGTTCTCGCCGGACCCGACCCTGGTCCGCCCCTGCTTCGCGCGTCTGCGCGACCTGCGCGACCGGTTGCGCCCGACCTTGCCTGAGGGGGTTACCTTGGACGAGTTGTCGATGGGCATGTCCGGCGATTTCGACCTGGCCATCGAAGAAGGGGCCACCGTGGTCCGTGTCGGCCAGGCCATCTTCGGCGCGCGCGCTACCTCGGACAGTTTCTACTGGCCTGCGCCAGCCCCGGAAGCGACGCCATGACCACACCAGCGCGCCACCACGCCGTGGCCATGCAGCAGGTCGCCTTCGAGGACATCTGCTCGGCCGCTTCGACAGCAACGGTCCGCAGGCCCGCCACCACCTGCATCCGCTCGACGGGCAACTAACCGCCGCGCAGGGATTGCAGTTGCAGTGACAGCCGGCCAATGCGCTACCGGGCGGGCGCCCACCCCACCATGCGCTCGGCCAGCGATGGGATGGCCATCGGCATCTTCACCCTGCGGCAATGCCTGACCCGGACACCGCGTCAGCCACGCATGGCGTGGCTCTACCCCCGTTGCTGCCGGGTTGCGATCCGTGACGCCACATCCCGGACCATGCCTAACACCGCATCGGACCCGGGTAGAGCCACGCCATGCGTGGCTGCCGAAGCCGCCAAACTACGGCGCCGACCCACTGGCCGGCAACAACCGCGGCTGCTGGTCATACCACTCGCGCGCGCCCGCCAGGTGCCACTTGCGCTGCTGGCCCTGCAGCTCGATCCCGGCACCCAGCACGCCCCAGCGCAGGTACAGATCCCCCCGCCGCTGCGCATGTGCAAGGTCGAGCCGGGCGCGCAACGACAGGCGTTCGTTCTCGGCCTGCAGATCCTCCACGCGCAGCTCGCCACTGCGCCAGCGCAGCTGACCGCTGGCCTGCACCTCGCCCGAATCCAGCAGGCCCAGCACCCAGCGTGGATAGGCGCTGCGCTCGGCGAACACGCCCAGCAACGGCCCGGCATCGCGCAGGCGCAGATCGGCTTGGGCATCCACCTGGAACGGCGCGGCCGCATCGATATGGCCCTTGCGCACCACCACCGTTCCCCACCAGTTCTCTTCACCGCCCGCATCGCCGACACGGATACTGCGCAGATCGATCGTGGTACCGCCCAGGTCGAATTGTTTGGCATCGAAATCGGCCCGCTGCACGCGCGCCTTCAGCCGTGCATCACCGCGCATGGCGATGCCAGCCACCTGCAACTGCGCACCGCGTCCCCGCAGGTCGGCCCGGCCGGTGCCAACACGACCGGAGGAATCCATTTCGACATCGCCGCTGAGCAGGCCGGTGCCCCCGAGCAGGCGCACGTTGTCGTTGCCCAGGTAGCGGTTGTAGGCGGTCAGGTCCGGCACCCGCGCATCTTTGAAGCGCAGGCGCGCGCGCATGCCGTCACGCAACTGCTGCAGGCGGGCGTCCCCGCGCAGGGTCAGGGCCATCGCGCGCCCATCGAACAACAACGCCTTGGGCGCGTTCGTCGGCGCGGCCAGGAACTGCGGAATCTTCACGTCCAGCTGCGCCTGGGCCGGCGCGCCCGCCACGATGCTGCCGTGTGCGTTGGCATCGCCGCGCAGACGTACACCGGCCACCTCGGCCACGGCCGCCACCTGCGGAATGTCCAGCGTGCTGCCCGGCGCAAGCTGGCCATCGGCGATCTTCAGGTCGCCCTCCAGCAGCCCGCCACCATCCAGGTGGAACCATGGCTTGCGCACGAACAGATCGGCGATCCAGTTCAACGACTCGAACTTCCACGCGCCCTGCACCTGCCCGGACAACCGGGGCAGCAGCTCGGCCGGCGCCCGGAACGGAATCTTCGTGCCGGTCACGCGCAGGTCGGCATGCAGTTCACTGCCGGTTTCCGGATCCCGCGGCAGCCGCGCCTGCACCCGCATGTCCTGCGCCACATCCAGCTGCAGGGACAGCAAACCCCGGTCATCGGCATCGATGCCGGCATGCACCGGCACCCGCCACACCACCCGGCTGCCGGCCTGCAACGCGCCCTGGTCCAGCACCACATCGGCATTGAGCCGCGCGTTCGATGGGGCGCTGCCCACCTTGACATGCGCGCCGCCGGTGTCGATTTCCAACGCCTGGCTGCGCGCATCGATCTGCAGCTGCGCCCAGGTGATCTCGAACTTGCGCAGCCCCGGCGCCTGGTCACGATAGTGACGCGGGAAGTGGAAGCGTGCGCCAAGATGCGCCTCGTCCAGCACCTTCACCCCGTCGAAACTGACTGTCGCCTGCTCGAAGCCGGCGGTGGAATCGAACAGTTCCGACGGCCCGCCCTTGAGCTGCTTGAGGAAGCCGACGTTGCCATGCCCTTGCCCCACGATCAGCAGCTTGCCGAACTGGCCGCTGCGGATGGAATCACTGTGGATCGCGTCGAAACGCAGCGTCCAGCCCCGATCGCTGCGCGGCGGTGGCGGAATCGCCTTGTCCACCCGCTGGATGTCCGCTTCCACGCCCGTGGCATCGATGCGCGGGATCCGTACCTCGCGGCGGAACAGCGCCACCAGATCGATCCAGGCGCTGGCCCGGTCGGCGCGGAAGATGTAGACCGTATGCCCGGCCTGCCCGCGCATGCGGATGTTCCACACGATGGCCTGGCCCGGCAGCACGGTGAGCGCCGGCCCGGTCTGCATGGTGAATTTTTCAGGCTTGCGGTTGGTGACCGCATCAAACAGCGGCGTATTGAGGAACACGTTACCGGCAATCAGATACAGCGCGTAGAGCGCCAGCAACGAGAACAACGCCAGGCGCCACGGCCGGGGCCAGCGCTGGACGCGCTCGGGAATCAGGGGCATGTAGGTAGGCGCGGGGCAGCAGAATGACCCGTGCACTATCGCCATCGGGCTGGCGCAGTCGCGTGAAGGCCTACTGCGTCGGTAGAGGCACGCCATGCGTGGCTGGCCTCCGTTGCCGCGTCATGAGCGCTGCCAACCACACATGGCGTGGCTCTACCACCGGGCACCGCCCCACGTTTCTGGCCGGCGCACGGCCCGGACGGCCCTCAGTCCGGCAGCTTTGCAATCACCTTGATCTCCACATSGAACCCATACAGCCACGTCACCCCGATCCCGGTCAGGGTCGGGTACGGCGCCTGGCCCCAGTACTCGGGCACGATCGCCCACACCCGCTCGAAGATCCGCTCCGGATCGACCAGGAACACGGTCACATCGACTACGTCCTCGAAGGTGCAGCCGGCAGCCCCCAGTACCGCGTTGAGGTTGTCGAACGCACGCCGCACCTGGTCCTCGAGCACCGGCTCGGGCGAGCCGTCCTCGCGGCTGCCGACCTGGCCGGAGACGAACAGGAAGCCATTGGCACGCACCGCCGGCGAATAGCGGTTGCGCTCGTACAGGGCCTGCCGGCCAGGCGGAAAGACCACGTCACGGGTTGCCATCGTTTTCTCCCGGGCCGGTGGCCCGTTGTTGTGATGCCACTACGGTAGAGGCCGCGCCGGCCTGGATAAACGCCCCAGACCGACCATCACTATTTGTAGAATCCAAACAATCCCACTCCGTAAGGCGCCCCATGGACCGCTTCGATGCAATGCAGGCCTTCGTGCGCGTGRTGGAAACCGGCAGCTTCACCAAGGCGGCCCAGACCCTGCAGCTGAGCCGCACCACCGTCACCCAACTGGTCCAGCAACTGGAGGCGCGGCTGCGGGTGCGCCTGCTCAACCGCACCACCCGCCAGGTCAACGTCACCGCTGACGGCGCGGCGTACTACGAACGGGTGGTGCGCCTGCTGGCCGACATCGACGATGCCGACACCAGCCTGTCCGGCGCCGCCGCCCTGCCACGCGGACGCCTGCGCATCGACGTGCCCGCGCCGCTCGCGCGCCTGGTGCTGGTCCCCGCCCTGCCCGACTTCCTGGCCCGCTACCCGGACATCCAGCTCGATCTGGGCGTGAGTGATCGCAACATCGACCTGATCGGTGAGAACGTGGACGCGGTGATCCGCGGCGGCCCGATCACCGATCAGTCGCTGGTCGCCCGCCGCATCGGCGACCTGCAGGCCGGCATCCACGCGGCACCGGCCTATCTGAACCAGGCGGGTATCCCCGACCACCCGCGCGCCCTGATCGACAGCCACCACCGCATCGTCGGCTACCTGCGCTCGCGCAACGGCAAGGTGCTTCCCTACACGATGCAGCGTGGCGAAGAACGCATCACCGTGCAGGGCCGCCACCGGCTGGCACTGGACGACGGCAACGCCTATCTCGCCGCCGGTGTGGCCGGGTTGGGCCTGCTATGGCTGCCTACCTACATGGCCGCCCCGCACGTGGCCAATGGCGAACTGGTGCGCGTGTTCGCGGACTGGCACCTCGAGCCGATGCCGCTGTATGTTGCGTTTCCGCCGAACCGGCATGTCAGCGTCAAACTGCGGGTGTTCATCGACTGGGTGGCCGGGTTGATGGCCACGCAGGCGCCGGTCGACACCCTGCCCCAGCGCTGAGCGCTTACGCCCGACAGCCCCACCAGGAAACCCCATGCACCACCGCTGCTGCATCGCACTGTTTGCCGGCCTCGTCCTGGGCAGCACGGCACTGGCCCAGACCCCGGAACCGAGCCGGGACCCGCTGCTGACCGCATTGCTCGACTGCCATTTCGCCTACGCCCAGCAGCATTACCGCAGCAGCGCCAGCGCCACCGAGATCGCCCTTGCCGCGGCATCGCACTGCGAACCGGCGCTGCAGGCGGCGGGGCTGGACACCTACCAGCGTGCGCTTGCTGCTGGCCTTCCCGCCGACAGCGCCGAGGCGTCGCGGTTGAAGATGCTGGATGAACTGCGCGCGATGCTGCCCGGCTTCACCGTGGACAAGGTCATCGGGTTCCGTTCCGCCGCCGCCGCCGACCAGTGAATCCACGCACGTGATGCACGCGTCGGTCAGCGCACCGCGTCCGCATCGACGACGGCCGCACGCGCCTTGACCCACAACCCGAACACCTGCATCACCTCCACCACCGGCTGCAACCGCCGCCCGTCCTCGGTCAGCGCGTACTCCACCTTGACCGGCACCGTCGGATACACGGTGCGGCTGACCAGCCCGGCCGCTTCAAGTGCACGCAGGTCCAGGGTCAGCATGCGCTGGGAAATGGCGGGAATGTCGCGGCGCAGATCGTTGAAGCGCTTCGGCCCATCGAGCAGGTAAGAGGCGATCAGCAGCCGCCAGCGCCCGCCGAGCAGGCGCATGGCTTCTTCCACCGAGCAGCCGGAGACGGTGTCTTTCATCGAAGGGTCCAGAAGGCGGGAGGTAACAATTATGTACCTACACCACAGGATAGTGCCTTCTTCCGTTTTTATACCGCGCTCCTAGAATGCGGCAGGACGCCTCACGCAGAGGCCCCCTCCCCGTCCTGGATACCTCAATGAAGCTCTATTACCTGCCCGCCGCCTGCTCGCTCGCCGCACACATCGTGCTCAACGAACTCGGCATCGCCGCCACGCTGGTCAAGGTCGATCACCGCACCCATCGCACCGCCGACGGCGATGACTACCTGCGGGTCAATCCACTTGGCTACGTGCCGGCGCTGGAACTGGACGACGGCAGCGTGCTGCGCGAAGGCGCGGCGATCCTGCAGTTCCTCGCCGACCAGCATCCGGCCAGCGCACTGGCACCAGCGAACGGCACGCTGGCGCGCTACCGCCTGCAGGAATGGCTGAGCTTCCTCGCCACCGAGATCCACAAGGGATTCATCCCCCTGCTGTACGCCACCGCCGCCGGCAAGTATGTGGACACCGCACGGCCGAAGCTCGCGCAACGTGTCGCCTGGATCGACGCGCAACTGGCCGAACGCGATTACCTCACCGGCGACACCTTCAGCGTCGCCGACGCCTACCTGTTCGCACTGGTTGGCTGGGGCCAGGCGGCGTGGCTGACTTCGTACTACAAGGCCGACATCCACTTCGATGCGCTGGCCAATCTGCAGCGCTGGTATCAGCGCGTGCAGGCCCGCCCCTCGGTGCGCACCGCGCTGGAACGCGAGGGCCTGGCCGCGCCCGTCGCGGCGTGATCCGCGCTCCCCCGGAACCACCGCCCCCCCTCTGATGCAATGCCCGGACGACCGGTGCGCTCAGCGCGACTGCACGGCCACGGCCACATCGTCGCGCCCACGCGGCAGCGGCGCGATCGCCAGCGTGTCGCCGGTGCACACATCCACCCCGTGATAGACCGCGCGCCGGCCATTGCGGAACTGCAGCCGTACATCGAACCGGCAGCCGGCCTCGCCCAGGCGCACGGTGGCGCTGCCGCCGCCCCCGTCGAGCCTGTCGATCGGTCGGGCGACGTATGCATCGCTGCCGGCCGGGGCCACCTCCAGCGCGACGACGCTGTCGTGGGCGCGGTTGAGCAGGCCGAGGTAACGTGCATCGCCGGCCTGCGCCGGGGYGGTCACCAACAGCGGGATCAAGCACAGCGAAGCGATCAGGACAGGGCGGATCAGGAACATGGCGGCATCTCCGTAGCGGTGAAGGACGTCCGTATCAGGCACCGGCCATCGCCCGCCGCCAATCGATCCGGGACCAATCGTCGCCACGCGCGGGCCAATCGTAATGGGCCGTCATGGCGCTTCCCGCCCCCTCCCCCCGCGCCTAAGATGCCCCTTGCCGCACACCCGCGGCGCAGGACCGACCATGCTCATCCGCCTTGGCAGCACCCAGATCCGCCTGTCCCGCTACATCGCCCTGTGGACGCTGGTGGCGCTGGTGTTCGCCATGCAGAACGCGATCAACGTCGGCCTGCCCCGCACCAACTGGCCGTTCTGGGATCTGGCCCGCTGGTCGCTGATCCAGTGGTATACCTGGGCCGCCCTGGCACCGACGGTGTTCCGCCTGGCCGAACGTTTCCCGGTGCGCGGCACGCTGCGCTTCCACGGTCTGGGCGCGCAGGTGCTGGCCAGCCTGTGCGTCACCTTCGCCGCGATGGTGCTGGGCGCGCTGGTCTCCACCCTGTTCGAACCCAGCGGGTTCGCCGAGCAGCTGGGGTATTTCCTGGAACAGCACTTCGCCATTGGCCTGCTGACCTACTGGACGCTGTTTGCGATCCAGCAGGCGCTGCATTTCCACGCCGAGAAGGCCCGGCGCGAACTGGAAGCCAGCCAGCTGGCCACCGAGCTGGCGCAGTCGCGTCTGCTCGCGTTGAAGTCGCAGCTGCAGCCGCATTTCCTGTTCAACACGCTGCACGCGATCATTACCCTGCTCGACGAGGACAAGCTGTCCGCCGAAGACATGCTGCTGCGCCTGAGTGAGCTGCTGCGTGCGTTCCTGGAGGACTACGACGGCCAGGAAATCAGCCTGCGCCAGGAGCTGGACCTGATCGAGCTGTACCTGGGCATCCAGCGTGTGCGCTTCAAGGACCGCCTCACCACCCGCACCTACATCGCCCCGGACACGCTGGAGTGCGCCGTCCCGAGCCTGATCCTGCAGCCGCTGGTGGAGAACGCCCTGCGCCATGGCATCGGCCAACGCGTGGGCAGCGACACCATCGAGATCGAGGCGCGGCGTGACGGCGACGCGCTGTGCATCGAAGTGCGCAACCGCAACAGCACCCTCTCCGCCGAGCCGACCGCCTCGGCCGGCCATGGCATCGGCATGTCCAACACGCGATTGCGCCTGCAGGAACTCTACGGCGATGCCGCCGAGGTGCGCCTGGACATGATGTGGCCCGAAGGCGTGGTGTGCCGCATCCGCGTGCCCTTCCGCGTGCTGGAGAGCGCCGAGGATGCACCCGAATTCAACCCCGGCCTGTCGCCGGCATGACCCTCACCGCGCTGGTGGTGGATGACGAGCCGATCGCGCGCCACGCGATCGTGCGCCTGCTGCGCGACGATACCGATATCGAGATCGTCGGCGAGTGCGGCGATGGGGTCTCGGCGGTGGCCGCGATCCGCAATCAATCCCCGGACCTGGTGTTCCTGGACATCCAGATGCCGGCCATCAACGGCATGGACGTGGTCGCCACCATCGGTGCCGAGCGCATGCCCGCCACCGTGTTCGTCACCGCGTACGAGCAGTACGCGGTCAAGGCCTTCGAGGCCAACGCCATCGATTACCTGGTCAAGCCGTTCAGCCGCGAGCGCTTCGCCGCCACCCTGCAGCGCGCAAAGCACCGGCTGTCGGCCGCCAGTGGCGTCGGCGCGCAGGCCTCGGTGCAGATCCTGCAGGCACTGGATGCGCTGCGCCAGCGCGAGGACTACCTGCAACGCATTCCGGTGCGGGTGGACGAGCACGTGGTGCTGATCGCGGTGGACGACATCGTCTGGATCAAGGCCGCGCGCAACATCGTGGAAATCCACCTGGTCGACCGCGTGCACGAGCTGCGCGAAACCATGGCGACGTTGGCCGCGCGGCTGGACCCGCGCCATTTCGCCCGGGTGCACCGCTCGGCGATCGTCAACGTGCGTCGGGTCAAGGCCATCCATCCCTGGTTCAACGGCCACCACGTGGTCACCATGGATACCGGCCAGCAGCTGCGCATGAKCCGCTACCAGAACGAGGCCTTCCTCAAGCTGGTGTCCACGCGCAGCGGCGACATCGGCTAGCGCCGGGTCGTGCCCGACCGGGTCGCCATCAGCGTCCCGTCTGCTCACCCGCACGCAGCGTCAACACCTCCACCCCATCGGCAGTGACCAGCACCGTATGCTCGGCCTGCGCGGAGAGCTTGCCGTCGCGCGTGGTCACCGTCCAGCCGTCCTCGCTCATGTCGATGGCCGCGCGGCCCTGGTTGATCATCGGCTCGATGGTGAAGGTCATGCCTTCCTCCAGTTCCAGCCCATCGCCGCGGCGACCGTAATGCAGCACCTGCGGCTCTTCGTGCATTTCCCGGCCGATGCCGTGCCCGCAGAACTCCTTGACCACGCTGTAGCCGTGCGCCTTGGCATGCTGCTGGATCGCAAAGCCGATATCGCCCAGCGTCGCGCCCGGACGCACCACGCCGATGCCTTTCCACATCGCCTCGCGGGTGACCCGCACCAGCCGCTTGGCCGCGTAGTCCACCTCGCCGATCAGGTAGGTCTTGCTGGCGTCGGCGATGTAGCCGTCCTTCTCCAGCGTGATGTCCAGGTTGACGATGCTGCCGCTGCGCAGGACGTCATCGGCCGACGGCACGCCGTGGCAGACCACCCGGTCGATGGAGCTGTTCAACACGTAGGCGAAACCATACTGGCCCTTGCTGGCCGGCCGCGCGTGCAGCTGATCGACGATGAAGCGTTCCACCCAGTCGTTGACCTGCAGCGTGCTCATGCCTTCCAGCGGCAGCGTATCCAACGCCTCGAACACCTGTGCCAGCAGACGCCCGGATGCGCGCATCAACGCCTGCTCTTCAGCGGTCTTGATCATGCTTCGGCCACCCGCAACGCACCCGGCTCGACCCCGGCCGCGCGCAGCTCGCGGCCGACGATCTCCTGGTAACTCATCCCGGGATTCATCTCGCACAGCATCCCGATCTTGATCCAGAAGCCGGCCTGGGCATTGATCGAGCGGCCGGACACACCACTGGCGCGGCGCAGGTTGTCGTGCAGTTCGTCGTCGATGTTGACGATGCCCATGGGG
>NZ_JBFULO010000006.1:0-27104 GCF_054049855.1 Stenotrophomonas sp. P5_B8
CTGCATACCCGGTCACGCGCGCAGCGCCGCCGCACGCCATCTGCTCCAGCCCGTGGAACAGGATGCTGCGTCCATTGGAGAAGTTCCAAAAAAAATCCCCGGCCGAAGCCGGGGAAAAACGCTTGCTGCGAGGGGTGTTGCGCTGTCGGGTTCTGATCCGCCGATCAGAACTTGAACACGTAGGACACGCCGTAGGCCAGCGGGTCGATGTTGACCGTGCCGATCTTTTCGCCGTTGAGCTTCACCTTGCTGTCGATGTCCATCCAGCGCACATCGACGCGCAGCGAGCCCTTGTCGTTGATCGCGAAGTCCAGGCCCGCATGCGCGGCCAGGCCCCAGGAGTCTTCCAGCGTCAGCTTGCTCCCGGCCAGCGCGCCGCCGGTCTTCTCGCTGAAGAACGTGGTGTAGTTGATGCCCGCGCCGACGAACGGAGACACCTTGCCCTTGCTGTTGAAGTGGTACTGCAGCGAGATCACCGGCGGCAGGTGCTTGGTGCTGCCCACGTTGCCCAGACCGGCAATGTTGATGTCGTGCTTGAACGGCAGCGCCGCCAGCAGCTCGATGCCCAGGTTGTCGGCAATGAAGTACTCACCGGTGATGGTCGGCTTGATGTCGTTGTCGACATCGACCTTCAGCGTGCCGCCGGCCAGCGAACCATTATTGGACTTCGGGGCCACCTGGTGCACGCCGGCACCGATCGTCCAGTCGCCCTTGGACTGGGCCATGGCGGGCGCGGCGGCCAGGGCAAGCGCGGCGGCCAGGCTGGACAGCAGGAGGGGGGAGGTCTTGCGCATGACGGTGTCTCGTTGCGGGGTGGAATGGGGCCAGTTTTCCCGTCCCGGCCCCGCTGCGCCTTGATCCGGATCAATCCGCGGATTTTGACCCTGTAACCGGTTTCCATTCGCCATCGGGGCCTTGGCCCCGGTTCGGCCCTGCTAGAATGAACGCCCCTTTCCATCGGCGCCGCACCGTCGCGGCTGCAGGAGCTTGTGAACATGGCAATCAAGGTTGGCATCAACGGTTTCGGTCGCATCGGTCGCAATGTGCTGCGCTCGGCCGTGCTGAATTTCGGCAATGACATCGAAATCGTCGCCATCAACGATCTGCTGGAGCCGGACTACCTGGCGTACATGCTGAAGTACGACTCCGTGCATGGCCGCTTCAAGGCCGACGTGGAAGTGTCCGGTAGCGACCTGCTGGTCAACGGCAAGAAAATCCGCCTGACCCAGGAACGCGACCCGGCCAACCTGAAGTGGGACGAAGTCGGCGTGGACGTCGTCATCGAGTCCACCGGCCTGTTCCTGACCAAGGACACCGCGCAGAAGCACATCGATGCCGGCGCCAAGAAGGTGATCCTGTCGGCGCCGTCGAAGGACGACACCCCGATGTTCGTGTTCGGCGTGAACGACAAGACCTACGCCGGCCAGGCGATCATCTCCAACGCCTCGTGCACCACCAACTGCCTGGCCCCGCTGGCCAAGGTCATCAACGACAAGTGGGGCATCAAGCGCGGTCTGATGACCACCGTGCATGCGGCCACCGCCACCCAGAAGACCGTCGATGGCCCGTCCAACAAGGACTGGCGCGGCGGCCGCGGTATCCTGGAAAACATCATTCCGTCCTCCACCGGTGCAGCCAAGGCCGTCGGCGTGGTGATCCCGGAGCTGAACAAGAAGCTCACCGGCATGAGCTTCCGCGTGCCGACCTCGGACGTGTCGGTGGTCGACTTGACCGTCGAACTGGAAAAGGAAGCCACCTACGCCGAGATCTGCGCCGAAGTGAAGGCACAGAGCGAAGGCGCGCTGAAGGGCATCCTGGGCTACACCGAAGACAAGGTCGTGGCCACCGACTTCCGCGGCGAGACCCACACCTCGGTGTTCGATGCCGACRCCGGCATCGCCCTGGACAGCACCTTCGTCAAGCTGGTGTCCTGGTACGACAACGAGTGGGGCTACTCCAACAAGTGCCTGGAAATGGCCAAGGTCGTCGCCGCCAAGTAAGCGCGGCGTAGCCTCGGTGATTCCTGCGAACCCCGGCCCTGTGCCGGGGTTCGTCGTTTGTGGCTCGGCACAGGGGCGGGCAGGGGGCGCCCCGCAGTTGCCGCCGATCCATTAGCATGGCCGCGTGCCACCGGCATGGCGTCGGCAGGATGCCGCCGGGGCTCCCCTTTGAGGATGGCGTGGAATGGAAGCTCTGATTGTCCTGCTGGCGGTAGTGGTACTGCTGATCCCGGTGTTGCTGGTGGTGGCGTTGGTGATGATCGCCGGCCTGCGTCGGCGCGTGTCCGCGCTGGAGAGCCAGCAGTTCCATGCCAGCGCGCGACCGTCGGCCGAGGTGCCGATCAGCACGCCGCTGGGCTGGGCTGAGACCGCCTACCGTGCGCCGACGCCGGTTGCTGCCGAACCGCCTCCCGAACCGGCGGTGGTTGCCGCGCCGTTGGCCGCCACCCCGGAGCCGCCGCGCCGTCCACCGCCACTGCCGTCGTCGGCTCCTGCACCGGTGGCGGCCAGCGCGCCATTCCCGCCCGCACCGCCGCAGGGCCCGGGCATCGGCGAGCGGATCATCGGCACGATCAAGCAGTGGTTCACCGAGGGCAACGTACCGGTCAAGATCGGCATGCTGGTGCTGCTGGCCGGTGTCGCTGCGCTGCTCAAGTACGCCAGTGACCAGGGCTGGTTGAACGCACCGATCGAACTGCGCCTGGCCGCGATTGCCGCGGCGGCGCTGGGCGGGCTGGTGTTCGGCTGGATCCAGCGCGATAGCCGGCGCCTGTTTGCGCTGGCCCTGCAGGGCGGCACCATCGGCGTGCTGCTGCTGACCCTGTTCGCCGCGTTCAAGCGCTATGACCTGATCGATGCACTGCCGGCATTTGCGATGAGCGTGCTGCTGATCGCCGGCATGGGCGTGCTGGCGGTCGTGCAGAATTCGCGCACGCTGGCCGTGCTGGGCATCCTGGCCGGGTTCATGGCGCCGATCTGGCTGTCCACCGGCAGCGGCAACCACGTGGCGCTGTTCGCCTACTACGCCGTGCTGAACGCAGCCATCCTGGCCATTGCCTGGTGGCGTCCGTGGCGGGTGCTCAACCTGCTCGGGTTCGCCTTTACCTTCGGCATCGGTACGGCCTGGGGCGTGTTGCAGTACAACGCCGACAAGTTCAGCAGCACCGAGCCGTTCCTGCTGCTGTTCTTCGTCTTCTACCTGCTCATCCCGATCCTCTATGCGCGCCGCCAGCCGGCGGAGAAGCGCGATCTGGTCGACGGCAGCCTGGTGTTCGGCACGCCGCTGGTCGCCTTCTCGCTGCAGGCCGGCATGCTGCACGACGACCGCCTGCTGCTGGCGTTGTGTGCGCTGGCGCTGGCCGCGTTGTATGCAGTGCTGGGCTGGGCGCTGATCCGGCGCGCGCGCTATGCCGTGCTGGGCCAGTCGCACGCGGTGCTGGCGGTGGGGTTTGCCACCCTGGCGGTGCCGCTGGCACTGTCCGCCCGCGCCACCGCCAGTGTGTTCGCGCTGGAAGGCGCCGGGCTGGTCTGGCTGGGCCTGCGCCAGAAGCGCTGGCTGCCGCAGATCGCCGGTGCGCTGTTGCAGCTGGGCGCGGCGTTCGGCTTTGTGGTCGGGGCCGATTACTGGCACCAGGACGCCACCGCGATCGCCAATGCGACCTTCATGAGCGGCGTGCTGCTGGCCCTGGCCGGCTTCGCGTCCGCCCATAGCTATCGACGCGCGCAGCAGGATGCGCCGGCGATCGTCTATTACCTGTGGGGCCTGCTGTGGTGGCTGGGCGGGGTGGCACATGAGATCGGCCGCTTCGTCGCGCGCGACAGCCGCCCCGATGCGCTGCTGATCGCGGTGGCGTTCACTGCCTGGGCCGCCGCCGAAGTGCACCGCCGTGCACCGGCCCGCGCGCTGGCGCTGACCACGCTGGCGATGCTGCTGAGCGCGTTCCCGTTGGCGTTGTGGCAGGCCGATGTGCATCAGCAGCCGTTCGCCGGCTATGGCGCCGTGGCCTGGGCGGTATTTGCAGTGTTGGGCGTGCGCAGCCTGTGGTGCCTGCGCGGCGGACAGGACCGCGCGGCACTGGCGGCGCAGTTCAGCTGGTGGCTGCTGTGGCCCACGGTGGTCACCCTGGCCTGCACGTGGCTGGCCGACCACTTCGTGCTGGCGCAGGGCTGGTCGATCGCGCTGGGGGTGCTGCCGTGGCTGCTGGTCACCGCTACCGCGCTGCTGCGCTGGTCGTGGCTGGCCGTGCCGCTGGGCGCGCGCTTCAATGCGCTGCGCACGGCGCTGACCTCCACGTTGTTCGTGGTCCTTGGGGTCACCTGGCTGGGCCTGCTGATGCTGCCGGCCGGATCGGCACCGCTGCCGTGGCTGCCGCTGCTCAATCCAATGGAACTGGTGCAGTTGGCCGTGCTGGCGCTGGCGGCGCGCTGGTTGTGGTCGGCGCAGGCGCCGGACGGGCCGCGTGGCATGCGCGTGCCGTTGCTGGCCATCGCCGGCTTCATCCTGCTTACCAGTACCACGCTGCATACCGTGCACCACTGGGGCGGCGTAGCCTGGAACGACGCGCTGTGGTCCTCGACCCTGGCCCAGACCAGCCTGACTGTGGTCTGGAGCGTGCTCGGCGTGATCAGCTGGGTATGGGGCTCGCGTCGCGGCCAGCGCACGTTGTGGCTGGTCGGCGCGGTGCTGATGGGCGTGGTGCTGGCCAAGCTGGTGCTGATCGACCGCCAGCACCTGGGCAACCTGCTGGGTATTTCCTCCTTCATCGCCTACGGCCTGCTGTGCACGGTCGTGGGTTACCTCGCGCCGGCGCCGCCGCGCGCCCCGGAACCCGCCGTGGAGCCACACCCGTGAATCGAATGCGCACCCTGATCGCGGCGCTGTCGCTGGCCGCCCTGCCGTCCCTGGCACTGGCCGCCGATGCGCGCCAGGACTATCGCCAGCAATGGCCGTTGCAGCTGTCGGAGCCGCAGGCCGGTGCCTACCGGGTGCTGCTGGACGAAGCGGTCTACCGCAGCGCGGTGTCGCCCCAGTTGGCCGACGTGCAGGTGTTCAATGCGCAGGGCCAGGCGCTGCCGACGACCCTGCTGGCGGCCGACCAGCCGCTGGCACGCGAGGCGCAATGGCAGGCGTTGACGTGGTTCCCGTTGCCGGCGCTGGCCGGCGCGGCCGCCGATGACCTGCAACTACTGACAGAGCGCAACACCGACGGCAGCGTGCGCCGGGTGGAAGCGCGACTGGGGCGCAGCGGCGCGGCCAGCACGCAGGCCGCCGGTTGGCTGGTCGATGCCAGTGCGCTGCACGTGGGCGTGCAGGCGCTGCGGCTGGATTGGCAGACGCAGACGGCGTTGCAGGCGCGGGTGCGGGTGGAAGCCAGCGACGACCTGCGGCAGTGGCAGCGCATCACCGACGATGTGCCGCTGGTGGACCTGCAGCACGATGGGCAGCGCCTGCAGCAGCGGCGCATTGAAATCGGGCACCAGGCGAAGTACTTCCGGATTCTGCCGATGGACGCCGACGCGCTGCCGGCGTTGTCGGCGGTGCAGGCCGAGCTGGTGCCGGCGGCGCAGTCGATCGACTGGCGCTGGCAGTCGCTGACGGACACAGCGGGCAAACCGGGTGAGTTCGAGTACCGCCTGGAGGGGCGCTTTCCGATTGCGCAGGTGGACATCGCCACGGCCGACAACAGCGTGGTGCAGTGGACGTTGCTGAGTCGCGATGATGCGAACCAGCCGTGGCAGGTGCGCGCCGGTCCGTGGGTGGCCTATCAGGTGCAGGATGCGGCGCAGCGGCGTCGGTCGCAGACGCAGTCGTTGCCGGTGCCCAGTCGTGATCGTTACTGGAAGCTGGTGGCGGGGCAGGCGCAGCCGAGCGCGGCGCCGACGTTGAAGCTGGGCTATCAGCCCGAAGCGCTGGTGTTCCTGAGCCAGGGCGAGGGGCCCTACAGCGTGGCGGCGGGCAGTGTGCGTATGGCGCGCAGCGATGCGCCGGTGGGGACGGTGATCGCGCAGTTGCGGGAGCAGCAGGGGGCGCAGTGGCAACCGGCGCTGGCCACGTTGCAGGGCCCGGCGCAGGTGCTGGCCGGCGATGCGGCGGTGGCGCCGCAGCGCGACTGGAAGCGTTGGCTGCTGTGGGGGTTGCTGGTGCTGGGCGTGCTGGTGGTGGGTGGGTTTGCGGTGAGCGTGCTGCGGCAGAAGCCAGGCGGTGCTGCGGAGTGATGGATTGGCTGGTTTCTGCGGGAAGAACTGCCTCGCGGGAAACGGCTTCCGGAGCAGCGGCCAGCAGCAGCGCTTTTGGTAGCAGCGCCTTGACGTTCTTGGCCTGAGGTGGGCGGGTAGCCTTGCCCAGAACACGCCGTAAACCCGTCYYTGGGGGCTCGGTGTTGCCATCCATGGCAAYACACGGTCCTGGGCAAGGCTRCCCGSCCACCTCCKGACAGTGGGTCGCGTTGGCGGTGGGGGGAAGAGCTGCCGGGCAGCGCCCGGCACTACCGGTGGGCTTTTCCATGCGCACCGACCTACTGTCGAGTGTGGGGGCCTGTGGGTTCACGGGACCCTGAGCCGCATGGATGCGGCGACGGAGCTTACAGGTGTGAGGGCGCATTGCTTGCGGGGCACTGCCTCGCATGCGTCCGAACGCACAGCCGCCAGCGGCTGGGCCGGGCCGCGGAGCGGGACTTGCAGCGTGTCCCGTGAACCTACAGGCCCTCGCACCGCGCAGGAGCATCGGCCGCAGGGCGTTGGCGTTGGACTTGGCTTTGGCTCCTGCTCCTGCCTCCGCTTCTGCCCGAAAATTTGCGATGCGCCCGCGCAGCCGGGACAATGGGCGTCTGCGCCGTGCGCGGCGCCCTTTCCTTTTTCAGCCAAAGAGTTGCCCATGTCCATCGTTCGCATGACCGACCTCGATCTCTCCGGCAAGCGCGTGCTGATCCGCCAGGACCTCAACGTGCCGATCGAGAATGGCAACATCACCTCCGAGCAGCGCATCACCGCATCGTTGCCGACGTTGAAGATGGCGCTGGAGAAGGGCGCGGCGGTCATGGTCATGTCGCACCTGGGACGGCCGAAGGAAGGCGTGTGGAGCGACGCGGATTCGCTGGCGCCGGTGGCGCTGCGGCTCTCGCATCTGCTCGGTGTGAACGTACCGCTGGTGCGCGACTGGGTCGACGGTGTCGAGGTCGCGCCCGGCGAGATCGTGCTGCTGGAAAATTGCCGCATGAACGTCGGCGAAGCCAAGGACGATGAAGCGCTGGCGAAGAAGTATGCGGCGCTGTGCGACGTGTTCGTCATGGATGCCTTCGGCACCGCGCACCGTGCGCAGGCCTCCACCCACGGCGTGATCCGCTTCGCCCCCGTCGCCGCTGGCGGTCCGCTGCTGATGGCCGAGCTGGACGCGCTGGCCAAGGCCCTGCACGCCCCGGCAACGCCGCTGCTGGCGATCGTGGCCGGCAGCAAGGTCAGCACCAAGCTTGAGCTGCTCTCCAGCCTGGTCGGCAAGGTCGACCAGCTGATCGTCGGCGGCGGCATCGCCAACACCTTCATCGCCGCGGCCGGTTACCCGGTCGGCAAGTCGCTGTACGAGCCGGACCTGCTGGACACGGCGAAGCAGATCGTCGCCGACGCCAAGGCGCGCGGCGCCGAGATCCCGCTGCCGACCGACGTGGTGGTGGCCAAGCAGTTCCTGCCCGATGCCGAGGCCACGGTGAAGGCGCTGGCCGATGTGGCCGAGGATGACCTGATCCTGGACATCGGCCCGGACACCGCCCGGCACTACGCCGGGTTGATCGCCAAGGCCGGCACCGTGGTCTGGAACGGCCCGGTCGGCGTGTTCGAGTTCGAGGCCTTCAGCCACGGCACCCAGGCGCTGGCGCAGGCGATTGCCGCCTCGTCGGCGTTCTCCATCGCCGGCGGCGGGGACACCCTGGCGGCGGTGGACAAGTACGACATCGCCGATCAGATCAGCTACATCTCCACCGGCGGCGGCGCGTTCCTGGAGTTCCTGGAAGGCAAGACCCTGCCGGCCGTGGCCGCGCTCGACGCACGGGGCGCGTGATGGCGACCGTGGGGCGTCACGCCGATGCCGGGCGGGATGTCCTGTTCTTCGATCTGGATGGCACGCTGATCGACTCGGCGGTCGGCATCACCCAGTGCGTGGCGCATGCGCTCACGCAGATGGGCAAGCCGGTGCCGCCGCAGGAAGAACTGCGGCGCTGGATCGGCCCGTCGCTGCGCACCAGTTTCGCGCCGCTGTTCGCCGATCCGGCCGATGTCGAGCAGGCGGTGACGTATTACCGCGAGCGTTTCGACGTGGTCGGCTGGCGCGAACACGAGGTCTACCCGCGCATCGGCCAGGTCGTGCAGGCCCTGCATGATCGCGGCCATCGGCTGGCCATCGTCACCGCCAAGAACGAGCCGCATGCGCGGCGCATCGTCGAGCACCTGCCGTTCGGCAGCTGCTTCGAGGACGTGATCGGGGCGACCATCGATGGCAGCCGCAGCGAGAAGCCGCAGCTGGTGGCCGAGGCGCTGCAGCGGCTGTCACTGGTCCCGCAGCAGTGCTGGATGATCGGCGACCGGCGCATGGATATCGCCGGTGCGCGCCATCACAACATGCGCAATATCGGCGTGTTGTGGGGTTTTGGCGGGGCCCAGGAGCTGCAGGAAGCCGGTGCGCAGCATCTGGCCAACGCGCCGGATGACCTGCTGACCGTGCTCGCCTGACCGCTGCGGCGGCGTCCCGTACGCCGCCGCATGTCGTGCGCAAAGCCAATCGTGTCGGGGCTTGTCGCCATTCGCGCGTCGGCCGATGTCCGCGCGGCGGTCCGGCGCTGTCTGCGGGACATCGGACAAACCCAGACACCGCAAGGCTGTAAACGTATTCATGGGACGTGAAGGGTGTGCTAATTTCGATCCTTTCCCGGGAGCCCATTTACCATGATTGAGCGTCAGCGCCGTACCAAGATCCTTGCCACCCTCGGACCGGCAACCGACCCGCCGGGCGTGCTGGAGGATCTCTTCCGCGCCGGCGTGAACGTGGTTCGCCTCAACTTCAGTCACGGTGATCCGTCCGGCCAGGCCAAGCGTGCCGCCGACGTGCGCGCCGCCTCGCAGCGGGTGGGCGTGGAAGTGGGCATCCTGGCCGATCTGCCGGGCCCGAAGATCCGCATCGAGCGCTTCGCCGAAGGCAAGATCCACCTCAAGGCGGGTGACCGCTTCGACCTGGTCGCCTCGGCGACGCCGCCGCCGGGTGACACCACCCAGGTGGGCGTGAGCTACCTCGGCCTGCCGCAGGACGTGGCCGCCGGTGACGTGCTGCTGCTCGACGATGGCCTGATGCAGCTGCAGGTGATCGAAGTGCAGGGCGAGCGCATCATCAACACCGTGCTCAACGACGGCGTGCTGTCCGACCGCAAGGGCCTGAACAAGCAGGGCGGTGGCTTGTCGCTGGGCGCGCTGACCGAGCGCGACAAGGAACTGATCGGCATCGTGGCCAAGATCGGCGTGGACTTCATCGCCGTCTCGTTCTGCCGCAATGCGCAGGACATGAACGATGCGCGCGAAATCGCCGAATCGCATGGCTGCTATGCCGCGCTGGTGTCCAAGATCGAGCGCACCGAGGCGATCGAGAACCTGGAAGAGATCATCGACGCCAGCGACGTGGTCATGGTCGCGCGTGGTGACCTGGGCGTGGAAATCGGCGATGCCGAGCTGCCGGGCCTGCAGAAGAAGATCATCAAGGCCTCGCTGGCGCAGAACAAGGTGGTGATCACCGCCACCCAGATGCTGCAGTCGATGGTCGAAAGCCCGATCCCGACCCGCGCCGAAGTGCTGGACGTGGCCAACTCGGTCATCGACGGTACCGATGCGGTGATGCTGTCGGCCGAAACCGCCGCCGGTGCCTACCCGGTCAAGGCCGTCGAAGCGATGGCGCGCATCTGCCTGGGTGCCGAGCGTCAGTTCCAGACCGAGACCGATTTCGGCGCCTCGCCGCGCGGGCTGGAGCGTGCCGACCAGGCCATCGCCATGGCCACCATGTTCCTGTCCCAGCACGTGGGCGTGCGCGCGATCGTGGCAATGACCGAATCCGGTGGCACCGCGCGCTACCTGTCGCGTTTCCGTGCCTCGGCACCGGTGTTCGCGGTGACCCGCCATGACGGCGCGCGCCGCCAGATGGCGCTGATGCGCGATGTGTTCCCGATCAACTTCGACAGCCGCGGCTTCACCCCGCGCGAAGCGGCCCGCGGCAGCATCCGCCTGCTGGTGGAAGCCAACCAGCTGCAGGCCGGCGACCGCGTGGTGTTCACCAGCGGTGAGCACATGGAAACCCACGGCGCCACCAACACCCTGCGCCTGCTGGAAGTGGGCGAAGACGGTCGCGCCAGCGGCCTGGGCGACCTGTAAGGGGAGGGCCGGGCGACGCCCGGCAGTGCAGCACACGGCGGCGCGGCGGAAACGTCGCGCCGTCACACGTTGGCCATCTGAAAGCGTTTCCAGATTCCGTGGACGGTCAGTTCACGGAAGGCGGGAGCTATAATTGCGGTTTTCCCGCACCCGCCACAGGAAATACATGAGCATCGAACAGCTGGCTGAAACCGCCCAGGCCATGGTCGCCCCGGGCAAGGGCATCATCGCGATCGACGAATCCACCGGCACCATCGGCAAGCGCTTCGCCAGCGTCGGCCTGGAGAACACCGAAGAGAACCGTCGCGCCTACCGCGAGATGCTGCTCACCACGCCGAAGCTGAACGAGCATATCTCCGGCGCGATCCTGTACGACGAGACCATCCGTCAGTCCACCAAGGATGGCGTGCCGTTCGCCAAGTACATGGCCGACCACGGCATCATCCCGGGCATCAAGGTCGACAAGGGTGCCCACCCGCTCGCCGGCTGCCCCGGTGAGATGGTGACCGAGGGCCTGGACGGCCTGCGCKAGCGCCTGCAGGAGTACTACAAGCTGGGTGCGCGCTTCGCCAAGTGGCGTGCGGTGATCAACATCGGCGAGAGCATCCCGTCGGGTACCTGCATCGAGTCCAACGCCCACGCGCTGGCCCGTTATGCGGCGCTGTGCCAGGAATGCGGCCTGGTGCCGATGGTCGAGCCGGAAGTGATCATGGACGGCGACCACGACATCGAGACGTGCTACGAAGTCACCGAAGCGACCCTGCGTTCGCTGTTCGACGCGCTGTACCAGCAGAACGTGCTGCTGGAAGGCACCATCCTGAAGGCCTCGATGGTCATCTCCGGCAAGGGCTGCGAAGAGCAGGCCGACGTCGAGGAAGTGGCCGAGTCGACCGTGATGTGCCTCAAGAGCACCGTGCCGGCGATCCTGCCGGGCGTGGTGTTCCTGTCCGGCGGCCAGAGCGATGAGCAGTCCACCGCACACCTGGATGCCATGAACCAGATGGGCAACCTGCCGTGGCCGCTGAGCTTCTCCTACGGCCGCGCCATGCAGCAGGCCGCGCTGAAGCTGTGGGCCAAGGACACCAAGGCCAACATCGCCAAGGCACAGCAGACCGTGTACGACCGCGCCAAGGAAAACGGCCAGGCGGCACTGGGCAAGTGGAACGGCTGATACCGGCCTGACCGCACATGAAGAAACGCCGGCCTCGCGCCGGCGTTTTTTTTGGTGGGGTAGAGCCACCCCATGGGTGGCTGCGCGCGGTGCTTGGGTGGCTGTGCGCGGTGCCTGCGGGGGGCTGTGCGCAACGCCCGGATGGCTGCGCGCGGTGCCTGATCGCAAGCAGGCAGCAGCCACGCATGGCGTGGCTCTACCCGTCGCGGTCTGGCACGATGCGATCCACATTGCCCGGATGGATGCCATGATCGTGCGACGCTGCGTTGGGGTGTTGGTGTTACCGCTGCTGTTTGGTTGCTGCGTGGTACACGCTATGCCGCCACGCGGTTTCGACGTGCTGCACTACAGCGTGGCGCTGGTGCCCGATATCGCCGCCAAGCGCGTGCGGGGGCAGCAGACCGTTCGTTTCAGGGCGGTGCAGACGCTGTCCACGCTCACGCTCGATGCGGGCACACTCGAGGTGACGTCGGTGAAGCAGGGCGGTCGCGCGCTTGCCTTTGTGCAGGCCGATCAGCAGCTGCACATCACACTGGCCACGCCGCTGAAGCCCGGTGCGTCGGCCGAGCTGCAGATTCTCTACCACGGTGCGCCGGCGTTCGGCCTGACGTTCGCCCCCGAGCGCGAGGAGGTCTACACGATCTTCTCCACCAGCCMGTGGATGCCCTCGGTGGATGCGCCCGATGAGCGCGCCACGCTGGATCTGTCGGTAACGTTGCCGCCGGCGCTGCTGGCCACCGGCACCGGCCGCGCGCTGCCCACGCGCACGTTGGCCGATGGACGCCGGGAACATCGCTGGCGGCTGGACACGCCGATGCCCGGTTACGTGTATGGCTTCGCGGCCGGCCGCTACCAGCAGGCCACGCAGCAGCAGGGTCCGGTGCAGCTGCGTTTCCTGTCGGTGGACCGCACGCCGGCGCAGCTGCGGACGGTGTTCGTGCGTACCGGCGACATGCTCGGCTTCTTCGCGGCACGCGCCGGGCTGCCATATCGCGGTGACTATCAGCAGGCGCTGGTGGCAAGCACCATCGGGCAGGAAATGGCGGGTGTGTCGTTGATGTCCGAGGCGTACGGCCAGGAGGTACTCGACGATGCCGACCAGACCGCGTTGATGGCACATGAGGCCGCGCACCAATGGTGGGGCAACCGGGTCACCTGCGCCGGCTGGGAGCATTTCTGGCTCAACGAGGGCATGGCCAACTTCATGACCGCCGCTTACCTGCAGCAGGCGCAGGGCGAGGTCGCCTACCAGGCGCAGGTGGAAGGCTGGCGCAAGCGCTTGGATGCGCTACGGGCCAAGGGCGCGGACCACGCGCTGGTGTATGCCGATTGGAACGCCCCTACCGCCGATGACCGCGCGGTGGTCTACCGCAAGGGCGCCTACGTGCTGCACCTGCTGCGCGGCGAACTCGGCGAAGCGGTGTTCTGGCGCGGCCTGCGCGACTACACCGTCACCAACGACGGACGCTCGGTGGTCACCGCCGATTTCCAGCGGGCCATGGAGAAGGCCGCTGGGCATTCGCTGCAACCGTTCTTCGACGAATGGGTCTATACCGCTGGATCAGCGACGCGGTGACCGGTCTGCGACGCTGGCAAGTCCCTCAGGCGGCAGAGTGCGGCCAGGCGAAGATTCACAAAGCGGGCGGGCGCAGCGTCCACGCTAGGGTCGCCGCGCGGTCGACTGTACGTGCGCTGCGTTATCGCGATCGTGGGCTGTATGCCGGCCGGACACAGCGGGTCGCGAAAAGCCCGCTACGTTCCATCGCCATGCCGGCATTGAACAGTGTCCGAGGGTCGGCAGTCGGCAGGGGGTAACCCTACCTTGGCAACGGCAACGGCAACGTCGATCGCTCCAGCTCTGGCAAGATGACCGGCGTTCGCTCCCTCAGTGCGCCGCAGCCGGCGGCAGCCCAAGCTCCAGCGACGGCAGCAGCGTTGACGGTGGCGCCTCGAACGGTTGGCCCAGCGTGGCCAACGCGGACTGGTACGCCTTGAACGTCGCTGCGTTGTAGGCCACCAGAATGATGCGCTGCGGTTCGCGGTGCGAGCGCTGCCAGGCGACGGTTTCGGTGGCGGCGATCAGCGCGGCCTGGTGCAGCGGGTACCCGAACACCCCGCAACTGATGGCCGGGAAGGCGATCGAATGCAGGTCCATCTTTTCAGCCAGCTGCAGCGACTTCCAGTAACAGTTGGCCAGCAGCGCCGGTTCGTCGCGCTGGCCGTCCTGCCAGACCGGGCCGACGGTGTGGAAGATATGCCGCGCCGGCAGGTTATGACCGGCGGTGGCACGCACCTCGCCCGTCGGGCAGCGCACGCCCGGCCGGATCTGCGCCATGGCTTCGCATTCGGCCAGCAAGCCTGGGCCGGCCGCACGATGGATCGCGCCGTCCACGCCGCCCCCGCCGAGCAGGGATTCGTTGGCCGCATTGACGATCGCATCCACCGCCAGGGTCGTGATGTCGCCCTGCCACACTTCGATCTTCATGCGTACCACTCCTGACTGAAACCGGGTCCATGCAACGGGATGTCGCCTTGTTACTGCACCGTACCGGGCAGCAGGTCGAGGTTGCGTCATCATCGTCTCAGGCAGTGCGACCCGGTGTGCACTGCCTTGCAAATACACGATGCGGGGTGTCGGCTTCACCCCAGATGAAGCAAACCCCGACACCTGAATGCGACAACGCCCACCGAAGGGTGGGCGTCGCGGGGTGCCATGATGACAACGCGGCGATCAGGGCAGACCGGCCAGCCAATCGTCGTCGGAGCCTTCGATGATGTCGGCAAACAGCGGGGTGGAGAAGTAGCGCTCGCCGGTGTCCGGCAGCATCGCCAGGATCACGCTGCCCTTCTCGGCACGCGCGGCGATGTCCAGCGCGCTGGCCATGGTGGCACCGGCGGAGATACCGACGAAGATGCCTTCCTCGGCGGCGAGCCGGCGCGCGGTTTCGATCGCGCGGGTGTCCTCGATGGTCAGCAGTTCGTCATACACGCTGCGGTTGAGCACCTCGGGCACGAAGTCCGGGGTCCAGCCCTGGATCTTGTGCGGCTTCCATTCGTCGCCCTTGAGAAGGGCGGCGCCGGCCGGTTCGGTCGCCACGATGCGGGTCTCCGGGCGGGCCACCTTGAGTACTTCGCCCACGCCGGTCARGGTGCCGCCGGTGCCCCAGCCGGTGACGAAGTAGTCCAGGCGCTTGCCGGCGAAGTCGCGCAGGATTTCCGGCGCGGTGGTGTTGCGGTGGTAGGCCGGGTTGGCGGGGTTGGCGAACTGGCTGGCCAGGAACCAGCCGTGTTCGTCGGCCAGTTCCTTCGCGCGGCGGACCATGCCCGAGCCGCGTTCGGCGGCCGGAGTCAGGATCACCTTGGCCCCGTACGCGCGCATCAGCTTGCGACGCTCGATCGAGAAGGTCTCCACCATGGTGGCCACGAACTTGTAACCGCGCGCGGCCGCCACCATCGCCAACGCCACGCCGGTGTTGCCCGAGGTCGCTTCGACAATCGTGTCGCCGGGCTTGAGGACGCCGCGTGCCTCGGCATCGAGAATGATCGCCAGCGCCAGGCGGTCCTTGACCGAGCCACCGGGATTGAACGATTCCACTTTGGCGTAGACGCTCACGTGGTCGGGGGCGATGCGGTTCAGGCGTACCACCGGGGTATTGCCGATGGTGTCCAGAATGGAGTTGTACAGGGCCATGGGATGCTCCGAAGAAGTCCGTTCACCGCGCGCGGCGCGGCAGGGGGAGAGGGCAGGGCAGACCGTAGACCCGGCATATGCCCCCGGGAAATGACCTGATACCCTTCTTAAACAACATTTGGTTATAAGCTGGTGACGGCAATTGCCCTACAGTCGGATTGCCCTCCCTTTGCCAGCCGTGCCGCACGCCCATGACGCTGACCCAACTCCGTTATCTGGTGGCCATCGCCGACGCCGAGCTCAACATCACGCTGGCGGCCTCGCGCGTGCATGCCACCCAACCCGGCCTGTCCAAGCAGCTCAAGCAGCTGGAGGATGAACTGGGCTTCCTGTTGTTCGTGCGCAAGGGTCGCAGCCTCGAAGCGGTGACCCCGGCCGGGGTGGAAGTGATCGGCCGCGCCCGCGCCGTGCTGTCTGAAGCCAACAACATCCGCACCTACGCGGCCAACCAGCGTCGCGAAAGCCAGGGCCAGCTGATCCTCACCACCACCCATACCCAGGCGCGCTTCGTGCTGCCGCCGGCGGTGGCGAAGATCAAGCAGGCCTATCCGCAGGTGAGCGTGCACCTGCAGCAGGCTGCCGAAAGCGATGCGCTGGACCTGCTCAGCCAGGGTGATGCGGACATCGCGATCATCAGCACCGCGGGCGGTGAGCCCAACGCCGGCCTGGCCATTCCGCTGTACCGCTGGCGCCGACTGGTGCTGGTGCCGCGCGGGCATGCGCTGGACCGCCCGGGCGCGGCACCGGACCTGCAGGCGCTGGCCAACCACCCGCTGATCAGCTACGAATCCTCTACCCGCGGCAGCTCCTCGCTGCAGCGGGCCTTCGCCAGTGCCGGGCTGACGCCGGACATCGCGCTGACCGCGTTGGACGCGGACCTGATCAAGACCTACGTGCGCACCGGCCTGGGCGTGGGGCTGCTGGCGGAAATGGCGGTCAATGCCAGCGACGACGACCTGCGTGCGTGGCCGGCCCCGGCCCCGATCGACGAGTGCATCGCCTGGGCGGTGCTGCCGCGTGATCGCGTCCTGCGCGACTACGCGCTGGAGCTGGTGCACGTGCTTGCCCCACAGATCGATACCCGCGACCTGCGCCGGGTGATCGACGGCAACCAGGAGGCCAACTGGCCGCTGCCCCCCACCTGGGAATCGCTGACGCAGACCATCACCGTCTGAGAAGCGACGGTGATGGCCGCGCATGCTTCCTCTACCCCGCGCCGTTGGCGCGCCCGCTTCAACAGAAGGGGGCTTTTCTCCAGAAGGGTTGAGGCGTTCGGTGGGCGCTTCGAACGGGCCGCTGCGACGGTTGGTCGCAGGGCTCCGGGCTGCCCTGCCCAAGGTCGGGCGCTACCATGAGGGGGTGAACGTCCGCCGTCGCCCGTATGCCGTCTTTCTTCAGCTTGCCTTCGTGGCGACGCTGCTGATGGCGCTGGCGCCGCTGGTCAGCCGCTGGCAGCAGGCGCACGCCGAGGCACCGGTGATGCTCATGCCGACCGGGATGGCCCACGCGATGTCGGGGCCGTTGGATGCCCACGCCGGACACGTCATGGCGCATCAGGACATGCAGCACGACGGCACGCAGCGCCATCACATGGCGACGCAGCCGATGCCGGTGCACACCATGCAGGGCGCTCACGAGCAAGCGGCACCGTCGCCGCCGATGAGCGAGCACGCCGGGCATGGCGACGCCTGCGAGTACTGCATGATGGCCTCGCGGCTGATGCCGTGGCTGGCGGTGCTGATCCTGCTGTTGCCGGCGATGCCGGTCATCGCGCCGCGCGCGTGTCGCGCGGTGCCCACGCCACGCAGCCTGCGCTGGCCTGCCCACGCCGCGCGTGGCCCGCCCGCGCGCTCCTGAAAGCCACCGCCCTTCCTGCCCGTGTCGCCGTGATGGCGGCGCATGCCTGCGTGCTTTTCTGGAGTTTCACCATGACTGTTGCTTCCCGCAGCGCGGGCGCACTGACGCGCCTGTCTGTTTCCCTGTCGCTGGCCCTGGCGGCGCTGCCGCTGCATGCCGCCAATGACGACGCCCGCACCCTCGACACCCTGGTGGTGACCGCCAGCGCGCCATCCTCGCCGCTGCACTGGGTCACCGACCCACGCCTGCCGCGCCAGCCGGTCCCGGCCAGCGACGGCGCCGATTACCTCAAGACGGTTCCTGGCTTTGCCGCCATCCGCAACGGCGGTACCAACGGTGATCCGGTCCTGCGCGGCATGTTCGGCTCACGCCTGAACATCGTCAGCAACGAAGGCAACCTGATCGGCGCGTGTCCGTCGCGCATGGACAACCCGCTGTCCTACATCGCCCCGGAAACCTTCGACCGGTTGACCATCATCAAGGGGCCGCAGAGCGTGCGCTGGGGTGCCGGTGCGTCGGCTGGCACGGTGCGCTTCGAGCGCGATACCCCGCGCTTCGATGCCCCGGGCATCGACCTCAACGCCAGTGCGCTGGTCGGCTCGCGCAACCGCAACGACCAGGTGCTCGACCTCACCGCCGGTGCCTCGCAGGGCTACGTGCGGGTCAACGGCAACCGCTCCGAAGCGGACGATTACAAGGACGGTAACGGCGACGTCGTGCCATCCAAGTGGCGCAAGTGGAACAGCGACGTCGCCGTCGGCTGGACGCCCGATGCGGACACCGTGCTGGAGCTGTCGGCCGGCACCGGCGACGCCATCGCCCGCTATGCCGGCCGTGGCATGGATGGCGCCGCGTTCAAGCGCACCAGCTATGCGGGCCGCGTCGAGAAGGACAACCTGCCCGGCGCCTGGGACAAGCTGCTGGCCAACGTGTATTACAACGACGCCGACCACGTAATGGACAACTACACCCTGCGCACGCCCAACCCGGACAGCAGCATGCCGATGCCGATGGCGGCCAATGTCGATCGCCGCACGACGGGCGGCCGCATCGCCTCGGAGTGGCGCTGGCAGGACATCGCCCTGGTGGCCGGCGTCGATGCGCAGGACGGCCGCCACCGCAGCCGCAGCGGCATGGGTCGCAACACCTATCGCCAGCAGTCCTGGAACACCGACGCGCGCTTCGAAAACCTGGGTGCCTTCACCGAAATCACCCTTGGCGAAGGCACGGCGCAGCGCTGGGTCGGCGGCCTGCGCATTGACCGCGCCGAGGTCACCGACGAACGCCGTCGCGCCGGGATGATGGCCATGCCCAATCCAACCGCCGGCCAGCAGCGCCGCGAAGACCTGGGCAGCGGCTTCCTGCGCATCGAACGCGATCTCGCCCCATCGCTGACCTGGTATGCGGGCATCGGCCACAGCGAGCGCATGCCCGACTACTGGGAGCTGTTCTCGCCCGACATGGGACCGATGGGCGCGGCGAACGCGTTCGCCGGTATCCAGCCGGAAAAAACCACCCAGCTCGACCTTGGCCTGCAATACCGCAGTGACCGCCTCAACGCCTGGGTATCGGCCTACGCCGGCCGGCTGCAGGACTACATCCTGTTCGCCTACCGGGAGGGCGGCATGATGGGCAGCATGACTCAGGCCGACAACGTGGACGCGCGCATCGCCGGCGCCGAAGCCGGCGCGGAATTGGTCCTCACCGAACAGTGGAAACTCGGCGGTACGCTCGCCTACGCATGGGGCGAAAACCGCAGCGACGGCACGCCGCTGCCGCAGATGCCGCCGCTGGAGGCGCGCGTGAGCGCCAACTGGCAGGGCCAGCGCTGGAGCATGGGCGCACTCGCCCGCGCCGTCGCCCACCAGCACCGCGTCGCCGCCAACCAGGGCAATGTCGTGGCACGCGACCTCGGCCCCAGCGCCGGCTTCGCCACTCTCGCGCTCAACGCCGGCTACCGCCTCAGCGATGCGCTGCAGCTCAGCGCGGGTATCGACAACCTGTTCGATCGCGCCTACAGCGAGCACCTGAACCTGGCCGGCAGCGCCGATTTCGGCTTCCCCGCTGATCCGATCCGGATCAACGAGCCGGGCAGGACGGTGTGGATGAAGGTGAATTACCGCTATTGAGCACGCCGGAGAATCCGCCGTTCGCCAGCAAGGCACGGGTATCGACCGTTGGTGGTACCTGTGCGGGAATTCAAGGGCAGCCGACCAGCGGTCGGTCCGAGGTCAGCCGACCGACGGTCGGTTCAAGGGCAGCCGACCAACGGTCGGCTCTACGGGGCTTCGGCGCACGACATTGGCCTCCCGCGGGGCGTTGACGTCATCCGACACGCTCTGACACACACCGATACACCCCTCGACCACCCCAGCACGAAAGGCGTTGCCCCCGTCACCGGTCGCCCTGCCGGCCCCGGTAAACGCTTGGCACATATGCCCGGTCAGCCCCGACCCGTACACTCGGCGGTCGTGGAATTAACGGGATTTTTTCAAATGTCGGGACGCATCACCGCGCGCATCGCCGCTGGCCTCACCCTGGCCTTCCTGGTCGGGTGCAGCAGCAAGGACGACGCCGCGCGCCGGCCGGCAGACGCCGTACCGGTCACCACCCAGGTGGTGCAGCCCTCGGCGTGGAATGACACCCTCCAGGCGCTGGGCACGGCCAAGGCCCGTGAATCGGTGACCATCACCGCCAAGGTCAGCGAAATCATCGAAACCGTGCACTTCGACAGCGGCCAGCAGGTCAGAGCCGGCACGCCGCTGGTGACCTTGCGGGGGCAGGCACAGGAGGCGGCCCTGCTGCAGGCCCAGGCCACCTTCGCCGAAGCGGACCAGCTGTACAAGCGCCAGCGCGAACTGGCCGCCCAGCAACTCGTCGCCAGCGCCACCCTGGACACCCAGCGCGCCATCCGCGATGCGGCCGAAGCCCGGGTGCGCGAAATGCAGTCGGACATCGGCGACCGCCGGGTCCGCGCGCCCTTCGCCGGCGTGCTCGGCATCCGTCAGGTAAGCGCCGGCTCGCTGGTCACCCCCAGCACCACCATCGCCACGCTGGATGACATCGAGCGCATGCACGTCGACTTCCAGGTGCCCGAAGCCGAACTGGCCAGCCTCACCACCGGCGACAAGGTCACTGCCAGCAGCGTCGCCTATCCGGGCCGCAGCTTTGAAGGCACGGTGGCCACCATCGATACCCGCGTCGATCCCGGCACCCGCGCGGTCACCGTCCGCGCCGACTTCATCAATGCCGACCACGCCCTGCGTCCCGGCATGTTGCTGGACATCCGCATGTTCCGCCCGGAACGACAGGCGCTGGTCATCCCCGAAATCGCCGTGGTCCAGGTCGGTCGCGATTCCTTCGTCTACCGGGTCAAGGCCGACCACAGCGTCGAGCGCAGCGACGTCAGCAGCGGCGCCCGCCGCGCCGGCGTGGTGGAAATTCTCAGCGGGCTCAAGCCCGGCGACCGCATCGTGGTGGACGGCACCGGCAAACTGCGGCCGGGCCTGAAGGTCGACGACCGCCCCGACACCGCGCCCGCCGCCAAGCCCGCGGACCCGGCAGGATGAAGCTGTCCGACGTCTCCATCCAGCGCCCGGTCTTTGCCGTGGTGATGAGCCTGCTGCTGGTCGTGCTGGGCATCATGTCCTTCACCCGGCTGACCCTGCGCGAGCTGCCGGCCATCGATCCGCCGATCGTGTCGGTGTCGGTCGATTACACCGGCGCCTCGGCGGCGGTCATCGAAAGCCGGGTCACCCAGGTGCTGGAAGACGCGCTGGCCGGCATCGAAGGCATCGATACCATCAACGCGCGCAGCTCCAACGGCCGCGCCCAGGTGAGCATCGAGTTCAACGCCAGCCGCGATATCGAAGCGGCTGCCAACGACGTGCGCGATGCGGTCAGCCGCGTCGCCGACCGCATGCCCGAAGAGGCGCGTCCGCCGGAAATCGCCAAGGTCGAATCCGATGCCGACCCGATCATCTGGTTCAACATGGCGTCCTCGAGCATGGACACCCTGGAGCTGAGCGACTACGCCGACCGCTATGTGGTGGATCGCTTCTCAAGCCTGGATGGCGTAGCCCAGGTCCGCATCGGCGGCCGCCAGCGCTACGCCATGCGCATCTGGCTGGACCGCGACCAGATCGCTGCCCGCGGCCTCACCGTGGGGGATGTGGAAACCGCGCTGCGCAATGAAAACGTGGAACTGCCCGCCGGCCGCATCGAATCGACCGACCGTGATTTCACCCTGCGCGTGGAGCGCAACTACAGCAAGCCCGAGGACTTTGCGACCATCCCGCTGGGCAAGGGCAACGACGGCTACGTGGTACGCCTGGGGGACGTGGCGAAGATCGAACTGGCCTCCTCCGAACGCCGCGCCTACTACCGCAGCAACGGCGAGCCGGGCATCGGCCTGGGCATCGTCAAAACCTCCACCGCCAACGCACTGGACGTGGCCCGTACCGCGCGCGCCGAGGCCGAGCGCGTCGCACTGACCCTGCCCGAAGGCACCCGCATCTTCGTCGCCTTCGACAACACCACCTTCATCGAAGCAGCCGTGGACCGCGTCTACGCCACCCTGGTGGAGGCGATGCTGCTGGTGCTGGCGGTGATCTGGCTGTTCCTGGGCAGCTTCCGCGCCGCGCTGATTCCTGCGGTAACCGTACCGGTGTGCCTGGTCGCCGCGTTCATCGCGCTGTACGCCTTCGGCTTCTCGATCAATCTGCTGACCCTGCTTGCCCTGGTGCTGTGCATCGGGTTGGTCGTCGATGATGCGATCGTGGTGGTGGAGAACGTGCAGCGGCGTATCGACCTGGGCGAGCCGCCGCTGGTGGCCTCCAAGCGCGGTACCGCGCAGGTCGCCTTCGCGGTGATCGCCACGACCGCCGTGCTGGTAGCGGTGTTCCTGCCGGTGGGCTTCCTGGAAGGCAATACCGGCCGCCTGTTCCGCGAACTGGCCGTCGCCCTGGCCGCCGCGGTGGCGCTGTCGGCGTTCGTCTCGCTCACGCTTACCCCGATGATGGCGTCCAAGCTGCTCAAGCCGCATTCCGGGCGCGCCCCGCGCGGCCTGCACGGCGTCATCGATCGCAGCTTGGCACGTGTGTCCGGCGCCTATGGCCGCGTGCTGGAAAAGCACATCGGTCGCACCTGGATCTACGTAGTGGTGATGTTGCTGTCGCTGCTGGCCAGCGCCCTGCTGCTCAAGCTGCTGCCCTCCGAGCTGGCCCCGGCCGAAGACCGCGGCTCGTTCCAGATCATGATCGACGGCCCCGAAGGCGCCGGCTACGACTACACCGTCGGCCAGGTGCAGCAGGTGGAGAAGATCGTGTCCGGCTTCGTCGGYGACGACAAGCCGATCGTGCGCGCCAACCCGCGCGTGCCCGGCGGTTTCGGGGCCAGCGAGGAAATGCACACCGGCCGCATCAGCGTGTTCCTGCAACCGTGGAAACAGCGCGAGGTGGCCACCCCGGACGTCGCCGCCGACCTGCAGAAGCACCTGGATGGCCTGCGCGGCGTGCGCGTGCGCACCCAGGTGGGCGGCGGGCTGGTCCGCAGCCAAGGCCAGCCGTTCCAGATCGTGCTCGGCGGGCCCGAGTACGCCGAGATCGCGCAGTGGCGCGACCGCATGCTGCTGCGCATGGCCGACAACCCCGGCCTGGTCGGCGTGGACTCGGACTACAAGGAAACCCGGCCGCAGATGCGGGTCAACATCGATCGCCAGCGCGCCGCCGACATGGGCGTATCGGTCACCGCGATCGGCAGCGCGCTGGAAACCATGATGGGCTCGCGCCGCGTCACCACCTTCGTCGACAACGGCGAGGAGTACGACGTGCTGGTCCAGGCCGGTCGCGATGGCCGTGCCTCGCCGGCCGACCTGGCCGCCATCCGTGTCCGTGCCAGTAACGGCGAACTGGTGCCGCTGTCCAATCTGGTCACCCTCAGCGAAGTGGCTGAGGCGGGCAACCTCAACCGCTTCAACCGGCTGCGCTCGATCACCATCAGCGCCGGCCTGGCCCCGGGCTATCCGCTCGGCGAGGCGATTGCCTGGGCGCAGCAGACGGCCAGCGAAGAACTGCCGCAGCACGCGCAGCTGGATTGGAAGGGCGAATCGCGCGAATACCAGAACGCCGGCAGCGCGGTGCTGCTCACCTTCGCCATGGCGCTGCTGGTGGTCTACCTGGTGCTGGCCGCGCAGTTCGAGAGCTTCATCCATCCGCTGGTGATCATGCTGACCGTGCCGTTGGGCGTGCTCGGCGCACTGCTCGGCCTGTATGTCAGTGGCGGCAGCATCAACCTCTTCAGCCAGATCGGCATCGTGATGCTGGTCGGGTTGGCGGCCAAGAACGGCATCCTGATCGTGGAATTCGCCAACCAGCTGCGCGACGAAGGCCGCAACGTCCACGCGGCCATCGTCGAATCGGCGGTGGTGCGCCTGCGTCCGATCCTGATGACCTCCATCGCCACGGTGGTCGGCGCGATCCCGCTGGTGGTGGCCGGGGGGCCGGGGTCGGCCAGCCGCGGCACCATCGGCGTCGTGGTGATCTTCGGCGTCACCGTGTCCACCTTCCTGTCGCTGTTCGTGGTGCCGGCGTTCTACTCGCTGCTGGCCCCGTATACGCGTTCGCCCGAAGCCGTGGCGCGTGAGCTGGAGCGACAGGAGGCGGAGACGCCTTCGGTGGGCGGTCATGCCTGATCCGGCGATCCCCCGCTTCGTCGGTGAGGGTTTCGTGCTGCGCCAAGCCGACGGCGAGCCGGTCGGGCGCGGGCTGCGCGACTGCTTCTCCTATCTGTTTTCTCGGCTGCGCAGCCTGTAGCCCAACGTTGCCGTAGAGGCAGCCGGGCATGGCCCGGCTCTACCGGGCTCGGGTCGCTCGGGGGCAGAGGCAGCCGGGCATGGCCCGGCTCTACCGGGCTGGGGGCGCTCCGGGGCAGAGGCAGCCGGGCATGGCCCGGCTCTACCGGGGCTCGGGTCGCTCCGGGGCAGAGGCAGCCGGGCATGGCCCGGCTGTACCGAGGCTCGGGTCGCTCCGGAGCAGAGGCAGCCGGGCATGGCCCGGCTCTACCGAGGCTGGGGTCGCTCCGGGGCAGAGGCAGCCGGGCATGGCCCGGCTCTACCGAGGCTGGGGTTTCTCCGGGGAGAACCGGGCATCCTGCCGGGCCGATGAAGCGCTGCCGCTACCGCAGCGGCCCCCGATCGTGGAGAATCGAGCCGGTCCCCTCCAGCCGACGGGACGTCCTTTATTTTCCGCCGACTGGAGAGAGCGCGTGGAAGCAGCCGTACATTTCGTCAACAGCATCATCTGGAGCAAGGCACTGATCGCGGTGTGCCTGGGCGCCGGCCTGTTCTTCAGCATCCGTACCCGGTTCATGCAGATCCGCGGTTTCTTCGAGATGTGCCGCCTGACCGTGCAGGGCGAGAAGTCCGACGCGGGCGTGTCCTCGTTCCAGGCACTGGCCATGTCGATGGCCGGGCGCATGGGCATCGGCAACATCGCCGGCGTGGCCACCGCCATCGCCTTTGGTGGCCCCGGTGCGATCTTCTGGATGTGGGTGATGGGCTTCCTCGGCGCCTCAACCTCCTATGTCGAGTGCACGCTGGCGCAGATCTACAAGACCAAGGATGCCGAAGGCCGTTACCGCGGCGGCCCGGCGTACTACATCGAAAAGGCCATGGGCCTGAAGTGGTACGCGCTGGCCTTCGCCGTGGCCACGATCATCGCGGCCGGCTTCCTGATGCCGGGTGTGCAGGCCAACGCGATTGCCGACAGCATCATCAACGCCTGCCGCGGCGGCGCGCTGTGCGGCCCGCTGGATGGCCAGTTCATGGGCATGGAATCGGTCCAGGCGCTGAAGCTGGGCATCGGCATCGTGGTGGCGCTGCTGCTGGGCGTGGTCATCTTCGGCGGGGTCAAGCGCATCGCCAATTTCGCCGAGGTGGTGGTGCCGTTCATGGCGGCCGCCTTCATCCTGATGGCCATCGTCATCATGATCATCAACTACGACCGCGTGCCGGTAATGTTCGGCATCATCTTCGACAGCGCCTTCGGCACCCACGCCGCGTTCGGCGCGATGATGGGCCTGGCGGTGGAGTGGGGCATCAAGCGCGGCATCTATGCCAACGAGGCCGGCCAAGGCTCGGGCCCGCATGCTGCGGCCGCTTCGGAGGTCTCACATCCGGCCAAGCAGGGCTACGTGCAGGCCTTTGCGGTCTACTTCGACACCATGATGGTGTGCACCGCCACCGCCTTCCTGATCCTGGCCAGCGGCACGTACAACGTGTACTCGCCGGTGGCCGGTGCCGAACCAATCTTCCAGGGCCTGGCGGGCATCCCCGAAGGTGCCGGCTATGCGCAGGCCGGCGTGGAAGCGGTACTGCCGGGCTGGGGTGCCTCGTTCGTGTCGGTAGCGATCTTCTTCTTCGCCTTCACCACGATCATGGCCTATTACTACATGGCCGAGACCAACCTCAGTTACATCAACCAGAACCGCAAGCGGCCGCTGACCGTGCTGGTGCTGCGCCTGGGCATCATCGGCATGGTGGTGTTCGGCGCGTTCCACAACGCCACCCTGGCCTGGGCGCTGGGCGACATCGGCGTGGGCCTGATGGCCTGGTTGAACATCATCGCCATCCTGATCGTGCAGCGGCCGGCGATGCTGGCCCTGCGCGATTACGAACGACAGAAGAAGCTGGGCCTCGACCCGACCTTCGACCCCGATGCCCTGGGCATCAAGAACGCCGATTTCTGGCGTCAACGCAAGCTGGAGTTGTCCCGTAGTGAATGATCCCTGGAAGAATGCCCGCCGCCCGTCCTCGCGCCCGCCGCGGGCAACCCCGTTGCCCCCGCGCGAGGGCGGCACGCCGCCACCGCCGGGGCGTGGCAACGACGAACTGCGCCTGTACGGGTGGAACGCGGTGCAGGCGCTGTTCGAGAAGCGCCCGCAGGCGCTGCGCAAGCTGTACCTGGCCGAATCGCTGATCCCGCGCATGCAGCCGGTACTCAAGTGGTGCGTGGCCAACCGCGTCGGCTATCGCGTGGTGGAGGAGGGCGACCTCAACAAGCTCGCCGCCACCACCCACCACGAGGGCGTGGTCGCCGACGTGCTGCGCGCGCCGATGCTCGACCTGGATGCGTGGCTGGACACACTGCCTGCCGGCAAGCCTGCGCTGGCGTTGTGGCTGGATGGCGTAGGCAACCCGCACAACTTCGGTGCGATCCTGCGCTCGGCGGCGCATTTCGGCGTGACCGGGCTGCTGCTGCCTCCCGGTTCCACCCTGGCGCTGTCCGGCGCTGCCGCGCGCGTGGCCGAGGGAGGCGCCGAATCGGTGCCGCTGGTGCGTTTGCCGGAACTGCCGCAGGCGATGGCGCAGCTGCGCCAGGCAGGTTTCGGGCTGGCCGCGACGCTGGTTGACGGCGGCAACGACCTGTTCGCCAGCGATGTGCCGGCGCGCCTGGTCTATGTGATGGGCGCCGAAGGCGAGGGCATGGATCGTGAGCTGGCGCAGGACTGCGATCAGCAGCTGTCCATTCCCGGCACCGGTGCGGTGGAGAGTCTCAACGTGGCATCGGCGACAGCGGTGTTGCTGTCGCACTGGTACGCACGCCAGGCACGCTGAGCAGGACGCGGTTTTCGGGTAGCGCACGTGCGCGCTTCTCCAACCCGGTGTGATCGGTGTCACCGATAGCGTCGTGACTACACGGGATTCGGATTATTCGCATAGTGAGCGGCCCATGCGCTGCGTCACAGTGCAAGGCGGTGCTGTGTTGGGTGGGTGAGGAGAGACACCCGCCCAGCGCGGCGCCGTTGTCCGGACCGCAGTACGTCTGTGGCGCTCACCGCGTGGGGTGTGACGAGTCCCGGAAGCCCGGTCGTTTTTCGACCGGGCTTTTTTTTGTTTTTTTGCCTTCCGTGGGCAAGCAGAAGCGCGCCCTGAATCTCTTTCCGTGCCTTGGTCGGTGGGTTGGGCGCTGGGYCCCCATGCCCTTGGAGG
>NZ_JBFULO010000007.1:0-26533 GCF_054049855.1 Stenotrophomonas sp. P5_B8
TCGCGACGGGTGCCCGAGCGGTTGATGTCGATCGCCGGGAACACGCGCTTTTCAGAGATGCGACGGCTCAGGTGCACTTCGCTGTTGCCGGTGCCCTTGAACTCTTCGTAGATCACCTCGTCCATCTTGCTGCCGGTATCGACCAGCGCGGTGGCGATGATGGTCAGGCTGCCGCCTTCCTCCACGTTACGCGCCGCGCCGAAGAAGCGCTTCGGACGGTGCAGGGCGTTGGCGTCCACACCACCGGTAAGCACCTTGCCGGAGCTGGGCACCACGTTGTTGTAGGCACGTGCCAGGCGGGTGATCGAGTCGAGCAGGATCACCACGTCTTTCTTGTGCTCGACCAGGCGCTTGGCACGCTCGATCACCATTTCGGCGACCTGCACGTGACGGGCGGCCGGCTCGTCGAAGGTGGAGCTGATGACTTCGCCGCGCACTGTGCGCTGCATTTCGGTCACTTCTTCCGGGCGCTCGTCGATCAGCAGCACGATCAGGTGCACGTCCGGATGATTGGTGGTGATCGCCGTGGCCACCTGCTGCATCATCATCGTCTTACCGGCCTTGGGCTGGGAGACGATCAGCGAACGCTGACCCTTGCCCTGCGGTGCCATCAGATCGAGGATGCGGCCGGTGATGTCTTCGGACGAACCGTTGCCACGTTCCAGGGTGAAGCGCTTGCGCGGGAACAGCGGGGTGAGGTTCTCGAACAGCACCTTGTTCTTGGACGCTTCCAGCGGCTCACCGTTGATGGTGTCCACGATCGACAGCGCGAAGTAACGCTCGCCATCCTTCGGGAAGCGGATGCGGCCGGACAGGTGGTCGCCGGTACGCAGGTTGAAGCGGCGGATCTGGCTGGGCGAAATGTAGGTATCGTCCGGGCCGGCCAGGTAGCTGGCTTCGGCCGCGCGCAGGAAGCCGAAGCCGTCGGGCAGGATTTCCAGCACGCCGTCGGCGGCGACGCCGTCGCCGTGGCGGGTGAGCACCTTGAGCAGGGCGAAGATCACGTCCTGCTTGCGGGCACGCGCCACGCCTTCGGAGATCTGCAGCTGCTCGGCGATTTCCAGCAGCTTCTGCGCCGGCATCCGCTTGAGGTCGCTCAGCGAATAGACCGGGAAGCCTTCAGGCACGTTGGCCTGCTGGCTGCGCACGAACGGCTGCTGCGGTTCGTTGTTGTCCTGCGGCATGCCGTCATCGTTGTAGCGATCGCCACCGCGGCTGCGGTCACGGCGATTGCGGAAACGGTCGCGGCGGTTGCCCTGGCCCTGACCTTGGCCTTGGCCCTGGTTCTGACCTTGGCCTTGACCCTGGTACGGGTTCTGCCCGCCCTTGGGCGCGTTGTTGCCGTTGCCGTTGCCGTTGTGGTTGCGCTGGCCACCGTCGCCGGTGTCCTGCTGCGCACCGCCCTGGCCGGACGAGGATTCGCCAGCGTGGGGGGCAGGTGCCTGCTGCGGTGCCGACGGCGCGGCGACCGGCGCCGGCGCGTCAGGCGCGGCAGCCAGGGGCAGGGCGGATTGATGCGTGGGAGAAGAACCGGTTTCGGCAGCGGTGTTGGCGGCGGCCTTGGCGACGCGCGGCTTGCGCACGCGCTTCTCGGCAGGCGCGTCGGCGCTCCCGGGTTCGGAAGTAGTGATATCGGACAAGTGCTGGATTCCTCGCTAGAAGGTGCGAGCGCCCGGCAGGGCGGCGAACGTTGGGAAAGGATCTGGAAGGAAACAACGTCCAGAAGATGCGGCGCGCGAATGCGGCCGGATATGCCGACACTAACACCGGCTCGCGGCAGCGCGCAAGCCGGGCGGGGCAGGGTCATTCATGCGGGCGCAGGCCCGCGTGGCAGCCGGAGGGGGCCGGCTGCCTGCCAGGGTCAGGCCAGGGCCTTGTCCAGCATGCCGGCGAGCTGGGCCTTGCCCACCGCGCCAACCTGCTGCGCCTGGACTTCGCCGTTCTTGAAGACCAGCAGCATCGGGATCGAGCGCACGTGGTACTTGGCGGCCAGTTCGCGCTGTTCGTCGACGTTGACCTTGGCGATCTTGGCGCGCCCGTTGTAAGCGTCGGCCAGCTCGTCCAGCGCCGGGGCGATCATCTTGCAGGGGCCACACCATTCGGCCCAGAAATCGACCAGCACCGGCTCTTTGGAATCCAGTACTGCGCTTTGGAAGTCAGCGGTGCTGACATGTACAACCTTGTCGCTCATCTTGGTCTCTCGTCTGGAAATGCACCCGGCCGGGCCGGAGGAGGTTGAAGTTGGACGCCACCGACCGGTGCCGTCCGCGTCTGCTGCCTCGTGACCGCACAGGCGGTCAGCGGTGCGCCAGGTGGATGCCTGGTCGCTCACGGCGGGCAGTGTACCGCTAACGTCGCAGGCGGGCAGGGGAGGGGTGGAACCAAGCATCCTGTGATTGGCGTCCCGGTTTAATCGGGCAACTGAAGAGGATATGTGGGTACTGGAGAGGCAGTACCAGCGGAAGCGCGCGTCCCGTTCAACTGGCGGCAGGYGCGGTGAAACCAGTGAGAAGTGCCCTCTTGGGCCCGATCAGCCACGGCCAGGTCCGGTCCCGGTGCCGCTGTCTCGCAGCCGGCTGCGACGGCAGAGCCCGGTTTGGCGCCGACATTGCGCTAAACTGCCTCACTGTGCGGCGCCCCAGGACCCGATGGTCCGGCCCCGCCGACCCCGGCGCAGGGCCCGCAATGGCGACGGTGCCCCCCAAGATTGCAAGCCTCCCGCGCACCGCTGCCGGGCAGGCCTTACCAAGACGGACACATGAGCGACAAACCGCTGACCGATTTGACCTTTTCCTCCTTCGAGCTGCATCCGGCCCTGCAGGCCGGCCTTGAAGGAGCCGGATTCACCCGTTGCACGCCCATCCAGGCGCTGACCCTGCCGGTCGCACTGCCCGGCGGCGACGTCGCCGGCCAGGCACAGACCGGTACCGGCAAGACGCTGGCCTTCCTGGTCGCGGTGGTGAACCGCCTGCTGACCCGCCCGGCACTGGCCGACCGCAAGCCCGAAGACCCGCGCGCGCTGATCCTGGCCCCGACCCGCGAACTGGCCATCCAGATCCACAAGGATGCGGTCAAGTTCGGTTCGGACCTGGGCCTGCGCTTTGCGCTGGTCTACGGCGGCGTGGATTACGACAAGCAGCGCGAGATCCTGCAGCAGGGCGTGGACGTGATCATCGCCACCCCGGGCCGCCTGATCGACTACGTCAAGCAGCACAAGGTGGTCTCGCTGCACGCCTGCGAAATCTGCGTGCTCGATGAAGCCGACCGCATGTTCGACCTGGGCTTCATCAAGGACATCCGCTTCCTGCTGCGGCGCATGCCCGAGCGCTCCACGCGCCAGACGCTGCTGTTCAGCGCCACGCTCAGCCACCGCGTGCTGGAGCTGGCCTACGAGCACATGAACGAGCCGCAGAAGCTGGTGGTGGAGAGCGAGTCGATCACCGCCGCCCGCGTGCGCCAGCGCATCTACTTCCCGGCCGACGAAGAGAAGATCCCGCTGCTGCTGGGCCTGCTGTCGCGCAGCGAAGGCGCGCGCACGATGGTCTTCGTCAACACCAAGGTGTTCGTCGAGCGTGTTGCCCGGTCGCTGGAAAAGRCCGGCTACCGCGTCGGCGTGCTGTCCGGCGATGTGCCGCAGAAGAAGCGTGAGAGCCTGCTAAACCGCTTCCAGAAGGGCCAGCTGGAAATCCTGGTGGCCACCGACGTGGCCGCGCGCGGCCTGCACATCGACGGCATCAAGTACGTCTACAACTACGACCTGCCCTTCGACGCCGAAGACTACGTGCACCGCATCGGCCGTACCGCACGCCTGGGCGAGGAAGGCGATGCGATCAGCTTCGCCTGCGAGCGCTATGCGATGGGCCTGCCGGACATCGAGGCCTACATCGAGCAGAAGATCCCGGTCGAGCCGGTGACCAGCGAGATCCTGACCTCGCTGCCGCGCGCCGCACGCGCACCCGCCGCGCCGGGCGAGGAAGGCGACGACGAGAACGAGAGCGTTGGCCAGATCTTCCGTGAAGCGCGCGAAGCGCGTGCGGCGGAAGAACAGCGTCGTGGCGGTGGCAGCAGCAGCGGCCGCGGCGGCAAGCCGGCCGCCGGCCGTGGCGAGCGCCGCGCGCCCGGTGAGCGCAGTGCCGATGGCAAGCCGCGCCGTGAGCGCAAGCCGCGCGTGGAAGGTGAGGCACCGGTCGTCGTGGCCGATGCCGAGGCCGCGCCGCAGGTTGCGCCGACTGCGGCCCCGACCGCTGCCCCGACTGCCGAAGGCAGTCCGGCCGTGGACGGTGAGCGCGCGCCGCGCAAGCGTCGTCGTCGTCGCAACGGCCGTCCGGTCGAAGGCGCCGAGGGTGCGGCAGCGACCGGCCCGGTGACGCCGGTGCAGGTGGCGGCCAAGCCGATGCGCGGCACGCCGGCGGCCGATCCGAGCGCGTCCTTCCTGACCCGCATCGGTCGCAAGATCCGCCGGATGCTGTCCGGTTCGTAAGACCTGACGCCTGACCTGCGCGGTCCGAGGTCCCGCCCCCTTGGTAGGGGGGCTGTCGCGAAGCGACGGGGATCCGGTGCTGATACTGCGGGGCCCACGGTTGGCGCAGCCAACCGTGGGGCGACAGCGCCAATGCGATGTCGCGTCCCCCGGCCAATGGCCGGCACGACCGATGCATCCCCACCTGCACGTCGTCACCCTCGTCCTGCATAATCAGGGGATGAGCGTCCTGCGTTTTGACAATGTCAGCAAACAGTATGCCGGCGGCCACCAGKCCCTGGTCGACGTCAGCTTTGATGTCGCCCCCGGCGAAATGCTGTTCGTCACCGGTCACTCCGGTGCGGGCAAGAGCACCCTGCTCAAGTTGATCCACCTCGACGAGCGGCCCAGCCGTGGCGCGGTGATCTTCGATGAGCGCAACCTGCTGAAGGTGCGGGGTGGCAATATTCCGCGGCACCGGCGGCAGGTGGGGGCGGTCTACCAGGACCACCGCCTGCTGATGGACCGCAGCATCGCCGAGAACGTGGCGTTGCCGCTGATCCTGCGCGGCACCCGCCGCGCCGACATCGGCAAGCGCGTGCGCTCGGTGCTTGAACGCATGGGCCTGGGCCACCGCGAAAAGGCACTGCCCTCGCAGCTGTCGGCTGGCGAGCAGCAGCGCGTCGGCATCGCCCGCGCGATTGTCAGCGAGCCCAAGCTGCTGGTTGCCGACGAACCCACCGGCAATCTCGATCCGACCCTGGCGGCGGAAATCATGGCGCTGTTCGCCGAGCTGCCCGATCGCGGCACCAGCGTGCTGGTCGTCAGCCATGACCTGGCGCTGCTGCGGCACATGCGCAAGCGCGTGCTGATCCTGGACCACGGCAAGCTGATCGACGACATCTCGCCGCAGGACCTGGCCGAATGAACGCACCCCTCAACAAGGAAGCCGCGGCGCCGTCGCGCCTGGGCGTGTGGTTGCACCACCATGGCCACAGCGTGGTGTTCAGCCTGGGCCGCGCCTGGCGCAAGCCGTGGGCGACGCTGCTCACCATCATGGTGATGGCGCTGGCCCTGGCGTTGCCGCTGGGCCTGTCGATCGCGCTGGACAACCTCACGCATTTCGCCGGCAGCGTGCAGCAGTCGCGCGACATCAACCTGTTCCTCAAGCCGGACGTTGCCGCAGCGGCGGCCGGGCAGGTGGCCGATTCGCTGCGCGGTCGTGCCGACGTGGCCAACGTCACCGTGCAGACCCCCGAGCAGGGGCTGCAGGAACTGCGTGAAGGGGCCGGGCTGGGTGAGGCGATCGATGCGCTGCACGACAATCCTCTGCCTACCCTGCTGATCGTGACCCCGACCGCCGGCACCGATGATGCGCGCCTGGCCACCTCGCTGGAGGGCCTGCCACAGGCCGACCTGGTCCAGCACGATGCGCTGTGGCGCAGGCGCCTGGACGCCTGGCTGGGCTTTGGCACGCGGCTGGTGCAGGTGCTGTCGGTGCTGCTGGGCCTGGGCGCGGCGCTGGTGGTGGGCAATACCGTGCGGCTGGACATCCAGGCGCGCCGCGACGAGATCGGCGTGCTGCAGCTGCTGGGCGCCAGCGATGGCTTCATCCGCCGCCCGTTCCTGTACCTGGGCGCGTGGTACGGACTGGGCGCCGGTGCACTGGCGTTGGGCCTGATCGGCGTGGCCGGGCTGGCGCTGCGCCCGCCGCTGGCCGCGTTGTCGGAAAGTTATGCCAGCCCGTTCGTGCTGCATGGGTTGGACCTGCTGCATTCATCGTTCGTGCTGGTCGGCACCGTGGTGCTGGGCTGGCTGGGCGCGTGGCTGGTGACGGGGCATTTCCTGCGCCAGACCCGACCGACCGAAACCTGAGGCCCGCATGCGCCCGCAAGCCCTGAAGCACCTGGTCGACGATGCACCGCGCGTGATGGTGGTCGACGGTTCCAAGCTGGTCCGCAAGTTGATTGCCGATGTGCTGCAACGCGAACTGCCGGACGTGGACGTGGTGGGCTGCGCAAGCATCGAAGAGGCGCGCAGCGCGCTGGCGGCCGGGCCGGTGAACCTGGTCACCACCTCGCTCACGCTCAGCGACGGCGATGGCCTGGCGCTGGCACGTCTGGTGCGCGAAACCGCCGGGCAGGCCTATGTGCCGGTGATCGTGGTGTCCGGCGATGCGCAGCAGCACCTGGAGCAACGCCGCTTCACCGAATACGTCACCGACTATTTCGACAAGGCACTGGGGCATGAAGCGCTGGCCACCTTCATCCGTGGCTACGTGCAGCCGGAGACCATTCCCGGCGCGACCATCCTGTATGTCGAGGACAGCCGCGTGGTTGCCGAGGCGACCAAGCGCATGCTCGAACGCCAGGGCCTGCGCGTGCTGCACGTGATGACCGCCGAAGAGGCCTTCGCGCTGCTCACCGCCGAATCGCTCGGGCGCAGCAGCCACCGCATCGACCTGGTGCTTACCGACGTCACCCTCAAGGGTGAGCTCAGCGGCCTGGATGTTGTCGAGCGCGTGCGCGTGGACTTCGGCTACGGCAAGCGCCGCCTGCCGGTGCTGGTGATGACCGGCGACGGCAACCCGCTCAACCAGTCCGGCCTGCTGCAGGCCGGTGCCAACGATCTGGTGCAGAAGCCGATCGAAGAACGCCTGCTGGTGACCAAGGTGCTGTTCCAGCTGCGCCTGGCCCGGCTCAACGACAAACCCGTGGTGCGATGAACGACGAGGCAACCTCGAGCATCCAGCTCGAACCGAGCTGGAAGGCCCGTATTGGCGCGTGGCTGCTGCGTCCGGAGATGCGTGAGCTGTCCAGCTTCCTGCGCCAGCGCAAGGCGTCCGGTGCGCATGTATTCCCGCCCGGCCCGCAGATATTCGCGGCCTTTGACGCCACCCCGTTCGAGCAGGTCAAGGTGGTGATTCTCGGCCAGGATCCGTATCACGGTGTTGGGCAGGCCCATGGCCTGAGTTTCTCGGTGATGCCCGGCGTGCCGGTGCCGCCGTCGCTGCTCAACATCTACAAGGAACTGGAGGCCGACCTGGGCATCCCGCGCCCGGACCACGGGTGTCTGCTGCCGTGGGCGCGCCAGGGTGTACTGCTGCTCAATGCGGTGCTCACCGTGGAAGAGGGGCAGGCCGGCGCGCACCAGAAGCGCGGCTGGGAAGGGTTCACCGACCACGTCGTGGACACCCTCAACCGCGAGCGCGAGGGCCTGGTGTTCATGCTGTGGGGCAGTTACGCGCAGCAGAAGGGCAAGGTGATCGACACCGGTCGCCACCGCGTGCTCAAGGCGCCGCATCCGTCGCCGCTGTCGGCGCACCGCGGCTTCCTCGGCTGCCATCACTTCTCGATGGCCAACGCGTACCTGCAGCGCCGTGGGCAGACCGCGATCGACTGGTCCTTGCCGCCGCGCGCGGCGCTGTAACCCGCGCTGGCCCCCGGCCGACGGCCGTGATGCGCGGCGATCACCACGCCGCGACGATTATCTCAATCGGTCAGCATTTCCATGATCGCGCGCGCCACCTGGCGTTTGCGCGCCGGCATCCGTCGCAGCAGCGAGAGAATCTCGGTTTCCTGGACGGTGCGTGCCGCCTCCACCGGCACCGGCTCGGGGAGCGGCAGTTCGGCGCCATCGTCGGGACGGCCGGGACCGCGCCCTGTGGCCAACCATTCAAAATGGACTTGCGTCACAATTGCGACGCGTGAAAGATGTTGGACGCTCGGGGATGTGCCGCCTTCCCGTTCCCATTGCGCCACGGCGCTACGGCGCACGCCGGTTTCCAACGCCAACTGTGTCTGGGACAGGCCAGCCGTTAATCGGGCCCGCCGGATTCTGTCGCACATCGCCTGCATTTACTGCCCCCTTTCCCTGTTAGGTAAGCACGGCTTCCCTGAAAGCAATTCTTTTGTCCTGTGTACAGAACTGCTTCCGCTTGCTGCTGCAGCAGGGGGAATGGTTGGACGCTGACCCGCCGGCAAGCGTCGCTTCCCCCGTGTTTCACGCCGCCTTGATTTGACGGGCTTTTAGTTACCCCGCATTAATCGTCCCGAACCGGACATAAACGGATTCCCAAGCGGGAAACGACACCGGCAGCTGACGATCAGAACGGCGACGGAATAAATCCATCGCCACGGTCGGCCGCTGCTCAAAATCGGCGGGGACGCACGTATGGTTAATGTGAAAGGCGTGAAAGTTTCGTCATTGCGATGGCAGGCATGGGTGCTGATCGCAATACTGGCGGTGCTTTCATGCCTGGGCCGTGCGCAGGCGCAGTCCGCCTGTACGGCCGGTGCCTGCGTCAGCGCCGGGCCCCGGCTGGCCTCGGTCGATTCGACCCAGAGCCCTGTTCTCAATCTGTTGTTCGGCGCGCTGCTGCCGGGCACGACGGTCAACCTGAGCGTGGCCGACTGGAACAACCTGGCCGGCGCCAGAATCAACCTCAACGCGCTGCTGACCCAGCTCAACGGCGGCGTGGTGGTCAGCGATCCCAGCCAGGTGCTCAACGCCAGCATCAGCCTGGGCCAGTTGCGCGCGGCGATGGTGCAGGTGCTGCAGGCCGACGGCCAGACCGCGGCGGCCAACGTCCTCAACGCGCTGCCGCTGGGCGTGGCCGGTACCTCCGGCAGCATCCGCCTGGCCGACCTGCTGCAGATCGCGTTGCCCACCGGCTCGCTGGCCACGGTGAACTTGAACGTGCTCGACCTGCTGACCGGCGGCGTGCAGCTGTACAACTTCCGCAACGTGTTGACCACGCCCACGCCGATCACCGTCAACACCGCCGCGCTCGGCCTCAATGGCGTGGCCAACGTGCGGTTGTGGCTGCAGGTGGTGGAGCCGCCGGTCTACACCTGCGGCGCGGTCGGTGCGGCATTCCACAGCGCGGCGATCCGCATCAAGCTCGACCTCGACCTTGTGCAGGGCCTGAACACCGGCACCCTCAGCGCCGCGCTCAGCGGGCTCAATCTGCTGGGGGTGTCGTTGTCCAACACCAGCATCAGCGCCAGCGTGCTGCACCTGCAGGTGTACGCCGACGTGGCCCGGGCCGAAGGCTCGATCTCGGCGATCAACCTGGTGGGCAATGCGGTCACGCTGCAGGCGCGCCCCGGTTTGGTGAACCTGTATGTCGGTCAGATCAGCGATGCGACCTTCTTCAACCGCAGCACGGTGCTGACCTCGACCGCGCTGAGCGCGGCGACGCTGACCTCGCTGAGCGTGAGCGTGCGGGTGTCGGCCAACGTCCTCGGCATCCTGACCCCCATCGCCGACGTGACCGTGCCACTGACGGTGACCATCCGCAGTTACGCCACCGCGACGCCGGGCCTGCAGAGCGCGAGCTTCACCGGCCCGTACCCRCAGACCCGCACGCTCACCGCCGGGACGGTCAGCGCCGCGACGATGGTCTCCACGCTGGTCAACTCGCTGAGCATCCAGGTGACCAGCGGCAATCCGACGGTGACGCTGCTGGCCGGCATCGCCTTGCCGCTGCCGGTGGCCGACCTGGTCAACGGCATCGTCAACGCGCTGCTGACGCCGATCCGCACGCAGGTCAACGCCCTGGTCACCCCCGTGCTGACCGCACTGCTGGGCGGGCTGGTGGACAACCTGCTGGCGCTGCTGGGCATCCGTATCGGCCAGGCGGTGTTCACTGTGGAAGGCGTGACCCAGGCGTGCGCGGCCACCCTGCAGCTGGTCAAAGACCTGCAGCCGACCAGCGACACCGGGCGCTTCAACCTGTCCATCTCCTACAACGGCAGCACCGTCGGCTCTGCGAGCAACGTCGGCAACAACGGTGCCACTGCCGCGGTCATCACCGTACCCGGCGGCAGCTACGCGCTGGCCGAGGCGGCGGCTGCCGGCACCACGCTCACGCGCTACGCCAGCAGTTGGCAGTGCCTGGACCAGAACAACGCGGTGGTGTCCTCCGGCACCGGCGGCAGCTTCACCCTGCAGGCGCCGGCGATGACCGCCACCGCGGTCACCCTGGTGTGCCGCATCACCAATCGAACGCGGCAGGCCGATCTGTCGATCACCAAAAGCGATGGCAGCGGTAGCTACACGCCGGGTGGCACGGCGACCTACACGCTGCTGGTGAGCAATGGCGGTCCCGATGCGGTCACCAATGCGGTGGTCACCGACACCCTGCCCAACGGCACCACGCTGCGTGGCGCGTGGACCTGCAGTGCCTCCACCGGCAGCGCCTGCGCGGTGGCCACGGGTGGGGCGGTGGGCGATGGCGCGGTCAACGTCGGGGTGAACCTGATCAATGGCGGGCAGGCAACGATCAGTGTGCCGGTGAGTTTCAGCAGCAACCCGGGCGCGTACTGACGCGCGCGGTGGCAGTGCAGTGGGCGCGGGGATGACCTCGCGCTGGGGATGGACAGGATCATCGTGACCGACCGGCCCGCAAGGGCAGGGCGAACGCTTTCGAGGATGAGCGCATGGCAGCAACCGGCAAGCAGGGCAGGGCAGGCAGGGCATCGGCCCGCATCGCATGCGCGATGGCCCTGTTGATGGTGCTGCTGCCGCCGCCGCTACTGGCGCAGGGTTACCCCAACCCACTCAACAACACGGCCAGCGTGACGGCGCCGACGGATGTGTCCGATCCCACGCCGGGCAACAACAGCGCCACCGATACCAACGCACTGGCGCTGCAGGCGCAGTTGAGCGTGACCAAGACGCTGCTCAGCGCCAGCCCGGTCGCCGCGGGCGGGGCCGTGCAGTACCGCATCCAGATCAACAACGCCGGGCCGTCGGCAGCGTCGGCCGTCGGCGTGGTCGACAACGTGTCCGCGTTGCTCACCAATGTCGGCTGGACCTGCCAGGGCGCCACTGCGGCATCGTCATGCGCGCAGTCCAACGGCACCGGCAACGCGATCAACGTGCAGGTCAACGTGGCCGTGGGGGACAGCGTGGTGCTGCTGGTCAATGCCACCGCACCGACCGCCACGCCGGCCACGGTGCCGGCCAACAGCGTGGCGCTGGTGCTGCCGCCAGGCACGACCGATCCGACCCCGGGCGACAACACCGCCACCACGCCGGCGGTGCCGGTGCAGCCCAACGCGCTGGTGGCCAACAACGATACCTTCGCCACGCCCATCTCCTCGACCACCGGCGGCAACACGCCGACGGTGCTGGCCAACGACACGCTCAACGGCGCGCCGGTGAACGGTGCCAACCTGATCATCTCGCTGCAGAATGCGCCGGCCGGCTTCACCATCAACGGCGCCGGTGTGATTGCGGTACCCGCGGGGGCGACGGCGGGCGCGACCAGCCTGACCTACCAGATCTGCGAGAACGCCTCGCCGTCCAACTGCGCCACCGCCATCGCCAGTGTCGTCATCGGTCCCACGGCGGCGAACGACAGCTTCAACGCCACCGGTGGCGCGCCGTCGTTGAGCGGCACCGTGGCCGGCAACGACAACGCACCGGCCGGTGCGCAGTTCAGCGTGACCGGTACGCCGCCGGCCGGGCTCACCCTCAACAGCGACGGCAGCTTCGCCTATGCACCTGCCGGCGGCATCGCCGCGGCAACCTCCTTCCAGTACCAGGTCTGCCTGCCGGCACCGAACGGTGGCGTGTGCGCGACGGCGACCGCGTCGATCGTGGTCAATGCCAATGCGCTGGTCGCGGTCGATGACACCTTCGCCACGCCGATCCCGCCCGGCGCCGGTGGCATCACCCCGAGCGTGCTCGGCAACGACACCTTCAATGGCGGTGCGGTGCCCACCGCGCAGGTCACGCTGAGCCTGGTCGGTGCGCCGGCCGGTGTTGCGATCAACCCCAACGGCACGATCCAGGTGCCGGCCACGGCGGCCGCCGGTCCTCTGGCGCTGACCTACCGCTTCTGCGAGATCGCGCTGCCGGCCAACTGCGCCACCGCCGCCGCCACTCTGGTCATCAGCCCCGATGCGGTGAACGACACGGTCACCACGCCGGGCGGCGGTCAGCCGGCGACTGGCAGCCTGGCCGGCAACGACACCATCGCCAGCGGTTCCACCTACACGCTCGGCATCGCACCGACGCGCGGCACGGCCGTGGTCAATGCCGATGGTACCTTCACCTACACCCCCACCAACGCCAACACCGGGCCGGACAGCTTCACCTACCAGGTGTGTCTGCCGGCACCGAACAACAGCGTGTGCGATACCGCCACGGTCAGCGTCAACGTGCAGGGCAACGTGATCGTCGCGGTGAACGACACCTTCGCCACGCCGCTGCAGCCCGGTGCGACCAGCCCGGCCAGTCTGCTGGCCAATGACACCCTCAACGGTGCGGCGGTGGTGCCGGGCACGGTCAGCCTGGTGCTCACCGGTGCGCCGGCCGGCTACACCGTCAACGCCGCTGGACAGGTCGTGATTCCGGGCGGCGCGGCGGCCGGCGAGGTGACCTTCAGTTACCAGCTCTGCGAACAGGCCACGCCGGGCAACTGCGCCACGGCCAATGTGCAGTTGGTGATCGCCCCCGATGCGGTCGATGACACGTTCGCTGCCACGGCGGGCATCGCGTTGACCGGCACCGTGGCCGGCAATGACAACGTGCCTGCCGGTGCGCAGTTCAGCCTGCTGGCCGGGGCCGCGCATGGCAGCGTGGGCGTCAACGCCGATGGCAGCTTCAGCTATACCGCGCAGTCGGCCTACACCGGGCCGGACAGCTTCCGTTACCAGGTGTGCCTGCCGGCACCGGATGCGTCGGTCTGCGACGCCGCGTCGGTGACGATCAACGTCAGCCCCGGCGCGATCGTCGCCGGCAACGATGACTTCAGCAGCGCGCCGCTGACCGGTGCAGGTGGGCTGACCGCCAGCGTGCTGGCCAACGACACCCTCAACGGCGTCGCCATCCTGCCGGCGCAGGCCACGCTGTCGTTGATCAATGCACCGCCGGCCGGTTACACGCTCGAACCCAACGGCCAGTTGCAGGTGCCCGCCGGTGCGCCGGCCGGCCCCGTCGGCCTGACCTACCAGCTGTGCCAGGCCGGCACCGGCAACTGCACCACCGCGACCATCGCCGTGGTGATCGCCCCCGATGCGGTGGCCGATGCATTCACCACGCAAGTGGGTACAGCGCTCAACGGCACTGTGGCGGTCAATGACAACATCGCTGCCGGTACCACCTTCGCCACCACCGGCGCAGTGCCGCCGGGCCTGGTGTTCAACACCGATGGCAGCTTCACCTATACGCCGCCAGCGCAGTACACCGGTACCACCACGTTCCTCTATCAGGCGTGCCTGGCCGCGCCGCTGGCGGGTGTCTGCGATAGCGCCACGGTCACCCTCAACGTCAACGCCGGCACCCTGGTGGCCAACGATGACGATTTCCGCGCGGCGATCATCAACCCGGCCAGCGGCGGCACCACCAACAGCGTGCTGGGCAACGACACCCTCAATGGCGCGATTCCGCCTGCGCCTGCCGATGTGATCCTGTCCCTCATCGGTGCGCCGGCGGGGTATGTGCTCAACAGCAACGGCACGATTTCGGTACCCGGCGGTGCGGCGGCCGGCGCGGTCGATTTCTCCTATCAGTTGTGCGAAGCCGCGCTGCCCGGCAACTGCACTACGGCGGCGGTGCGCCTGCTGCTGGCGCCGGTTGCGGTCAACGACACCTTCAGTACGCCGGTGGGTGTTGCACTGACCGGCAGCGTGGCCKGCAACGACAACGTGCCTGCCAATGCCACCTTCAGCCTCAGCGGCACCGCCCCGGCCGGGCTGGTGTTCAATCCCACCGGTGGCTTCACCTACACGCCGCCGGCGGGCATCCAGGGCGCGGTCACCTTCGCCTACCAGGCCTGCCTGCCGGCGCCTGACACCAGCGTGTGCGCCGGGGCCACGGTCACCGTCAACGTCAACGCCGGCACCCTGGTCGCCAACGACGATGACGTCCGCGCCACGCCGATCAATCCCGCCACGGGCGGCAGCACCGCATCGGTCCTCAACAACGACAGCCTCAACGGCACCGTGCCGCCGGCCTCGGCCGACGTCCTGCTGAGCCTGGTAGGCGCGCCATCGGGCTACACCCTGGCGGCCGATGGCACATTGACCATCGCCAGCGGCGTGCCGGCCGGTGCGGTCACGCTGACCTATCAGCTGTGCGAGGCTGCGTTGCCGACCAATTGCGATTCGGCGCAGATGCGCCTGGTGGTCTCCCCGTCGGCAGCCGCCGACGTGTTCTCCACGCCGGCCGGGCAGTTGCTGGCCGGCAATGTCGGCAGCAACGACAATGCGCCGGCCGGTGCGGTCTTCAGTGTCACCGGTGCCGTTCCGGCGGGCCTGCAGTTCGGCCCGGATGGCACGTTCCTGTACACCCCACCGGCTGGCGTTACCGGGCCGGTCGGTTTCACCTACCAGGTGTGTCTGCCTGCGCCGGACAACGCCCAGTGCAGCACGGCCAGCGCCACCATCAACGTCAACGCCGGCACCCTGGTGGCACGGGACGATGATTTCACCGCCACCCCGCTCACGCCCGGCAATAGCAGCGGCACCAGCGTGCTGCTCAACGACACCCTCGATGGCGTCACCCCGCCAGCGGCCAGCAGCGTGATCCTGAGTCTGGTCGGTGCGCCGGCGGGCTACGCGCTGGATGCCAACGGCCTGCTGCAGGTGCCTGCCGGTGCGGTCGGCGGCGCCACCGTGTTGGCCTACCAGGTCTGCCAGAGCGTGCTGCCGAGCAACTGCGCCAGCGCGACCATCCGCCTGGTCGTGACCCCGTCGGCGAGCAACGACACCTATTCCACCGCGGCCGGGCAGGCGCTCAACGGCAACGTGGGCGACAACGACAACGTGCCCGCCGGCGCACTGTTCACCGTGACCAGCGCCGCGCCGCCCGGGCTGACCTTCAGCGCGTCGGGCAGCTTCAGCTATGTGCCGCCGGTCGGCACCACCGGCGCGGTGGGCTTCGATTACCAGGTCTGCCTGCCGGCACCGAATGCGGCGCTGTGCGCGACCGCGCGCGCCACCCTCAACGTCACCGCCGGCACGCTCGCGGCGATCAACGATGACTTCAGCAGTACCCCGATCAATCCGGTCAGCGGTGGCAGCACCCCCTCGGTGCTGGCCAACGATTCGCTCAACGGCACCATCCCGCCGGCGGCGGCCGATGTGCTGCTGACCCTGCAGGGCGCGCCGGCCGGGCTGGGCATCACCCCCGAAGGCGCGGTGACAGTGGCGGCCGGTACCGCGGCCGGGGTGAAGAACCTGATCTACCAGCTGTGCGAAGCAGCGGCACCGGCCAACTGCACCACCGCCACGATCCGCCTGCTGGTGGCGCCCTCGGCAGTGGACGACGCGCTGTCTACGCCGGCCGGGCAGGTGCTCAACAGCTCGGTGGCCACCAACGACAACGCACCGGTCGGTGCGCGCTTCGAGGTGGTGGGCACCGTGCCGACCGGCCTGGTGCTGGCCACCGACGGCACGCTGACCTATACGCCGCCGGCCGGCTTCAGCGGCGCGGTGAGCTTCACCTATCAGGTCTGCCTGCCTGCGCCGGATGCGGGCGTCTGCGCCACCGCCACGGCCACGCTCAACGTCAACAGCGGCACGCTGGTGGCCGTCGACGACACCTTCCCCACGCCGATYGCGCCGGGCGCGCCTTCGCCGAGCGTCCTTGGCAACGACACCCTCAACGGCACCACGCCGCTGGCCACCGAGGTGGTGCTGTCGCTGGTCGGCGCGCCGACCGGCTTCAGCATCGCCGGCGATGGCACGGTGAGCGTGTCTGCCGGGACCGCCGCCGGTGCGACCACGCTCACCTACCAGATCTGCGAGGCGGCCGCGTCGACCAACTGCGATACCGCCAGCATCGCGCTGATCGTCGCCCCGGCACCGGTCAATGATGCCTTCGCCGTGCAGGCCGGGCAGACCGTCAGTGGCAGCGTCGCCGCCAACGACAACCTGCCGATCGGCGCGCTCTACACGGTGCAGGGCACGTTGCCGGCCGGGGTGACGCTCAATGGCGATGGCAGCTTCAGCTATACGCCGCCGGCCGGCACGACCAGCCCGGCCAGCTTCGACTATCGCGCCTGCCTGCCTGCACCGAACGCGGCGGTCTGCGGCACGGCGACGGTGACGTTGAACATCAACAACGGGACGCTGGTCGCCAACGACGACAGCTTCCTACCGATCGCACCCGGCAGCAGCACGCCCAGCGTGCTGGGCAACGACGCGCTCAACGGCGTGAGCCCGCCGGCGCCGGCGAATGTGTCGCTGTCGCTGGTCGGTGCGCCGACCGGCTTCACGATCAATCCCAACGGCACGGTAGCGGTGGCCGCCAGCGCGCCCACCGGTGCGATCACGCTGACCTACCAGCTCTGCGAAACGGCGGCGGCCAACAACTGCGACACCGCCAGCATCGCGCTGGTGGTGCGTCCGGCCCCGGTGGACGATGTGATTGCCGTGCAGGCCGGACAAGCCAATACCGGCACCGTGTCCGGCAACGACAACATGCCGGCCGGCTCGACCTGGAACGTGGTATCGCCGCCACAGGGGCTGGCCTTCAACAGCAACGGCAGCTTCACCTACACCCCGCCGGTCGGCACCATCGGCCCGGTCACCTTCACCTACCAGGCCTGCCTGCCGGCACCGGATACCACCGTGTGCGGCACAGCCACCGCAACGTTGAACATCGCCGTCACCGCCATCGTGGCCAATGACGATACGTTCGCTACGCCGATCTCCACCGGTTCGGCCACGCCCAGCGTGCTGGTCAACGATGCGCTCAATGGGGTGACCCCGCCGGCGGCGGCGAGCGTGCAGCTGCTGCTGGTCGGCGCACCGGCCGGCTTCGTGATCAACAACGATGGCACCGTGCAGGTGCCGGCCGGGGTCATCGCCGGTGCCACCACGCTGACCTATCAGCTGTGCGAGGCCGCCTCGCCGATCAACTGCGCCACGGCCACGATCCGGCTGGTGGTCACGCCCGCGCCGCAGAACGATGCGTTCGCCGTGCAGGCCGGCGGCACCCTCGCCAACGGCAGCGTAGCGGGCAATGACAGCATGCCCGCCGGCTCGACCTGGGCGGTGCAGGGCACCCCGCCAGCCGGGTTGCTGTTCAATCCCAATGGCACCTTCACCTATACCCCGCCGGTGAACACCACCGGGGCAGTCACCTTCACCTACCAGACCTGCCTGCCCGCACCCGACGCCGGTGTGTGTGGCATCGCGACGGCGACGTTGAACGTCAACCTGGGCACGCTGACCGCCGGCGATGACAGCTTCACCGGCATTGCAGCCGGTGGCACCACGCCGAGCGTACTGGGCAACGATGCGCTCAATGGCGTCAGCCCGCCGGCCCCGGCCAGCGTGCAGCTCACCCTGGTCGGTGCGCCGACCGGCTACGCCATCGCCGCCGATGGCACGATCAGCGTGCCGGCCGGCGTGACCGCAGGGGCGGCCACGCTCACCTATCAAATCTGCGAGACCGCCGCGTCGACCAACTGCGATACCGCCACGGTGGCGCTGGTGATCACCCCGACACCGCAGAACGATGCATATTCGGTGCAGGCCGGCGGCACGATCAGCAATGGCAACGTCGCGGCCAATGACGACATGCCTGCGGGGTCCAGCTGGGCCGTGCAGGGCACCGCCCCGGCGGGGCTGATCTTCAACGCCGATGGCACCTTCACCTACACCCCGGCGGTGGGCACGACCAGCCCGGTGAGCTTCACCTACCAGGCCTGCCTGCCGACCCCGAACGCGGCGCTGTGCGGCGTCGCCAGCGTCACCCTCAACATCAACGCCGGCACGCTGGCGGCGGTCGATGACACCCTCAGCGGCGTTGCCGCCGGGACCACCTCGGCAGCCAGCGTGCTGGCCAACGACACGCTCAACGGCACCCGTCCGCCGCTGCCGGGCGATGTGGTGCTCAGCCTGGTCGGCGCGCCGGCCGGCTTCGCCATCACCGCCACCGGCACCATCAGCGTGGCCACCGGCGTGGTCTCCGGGCCCACCGCGATCACCTACCAGATCTGCKAAGCCGCCGCGCCGACCAACTGCGATACCGCCACCGTCACCGTCATCGTGACCCCGACGCCGCAGAACGACGCCTTTACCGTGCAGGCCGGGCAGACGCTGAGCACCAGCGTGGCCGGCAACGACACCATGCCCGCCGGTGCGGTCTACACGTTGCAGGGCACGGCGCCCGCCGGCCTGTCCTTCACCGGCAGCGGTGCGTTCACCTATACCCCGCCGACCGGCACGCCAAGCCCGGTCAACTTCACTTACCAGGCCTGCCTGCCGGCACCGAACGCGGCGCTGTGCGGCACCGCCAGCGTGTCCATCAGCATTGGCACCGGCACGCTGCTGGCCGGCAACGACACGCTCAGCGGCGTCGCCCCCGGGACCGCCTCGGCGGCCAGCGTGCTCGCCAACGACAGCCTCAACGGCGTGTCGCCGCCGGCCGCCGGCAGCGTGCTGTTGAGCCTGGTCGGTGCACCGGGTGGCTTTGCGATCACACCCAACGGCACGATCAGTGTGTCCACCGGCGTCAGCGCCGGCCCCACCACGCTCACCTACCAGATCTGCGAAGCCGCCGCGCCGGGCAACTGCGCTACCGCCACGGTGACGGTGATCGTCAGCCCGACGCCACAGAACGACGCGTTCGCGGTGCAGGCCGGGCAGACGCTGAGCAACAGCGTGGCCAGCAACGACAGCATGCCGGCCGGGTCGAGCTGGGCCGTGCAGGGCATGCCCCCGGCGGGGCTGTCGTTCAATCCCGATGGCAGCTTCACCTATACGCCGCCCGTCGGCACTGCCAGCCCGGTCGCCTTCGTCTACCGCGCGTGCCTGCCGGCACCCGACAACAACGTGTGCGGCACCGCCACGGTCACGCTCAACATCAACAACGGCACCCTGAGTGCCGGGGATGACACGTTGGTGGGTGTACTGCCGGGTGCCACCACCGGCGCCAGCGTGCTGGCCAACGACAGCCTCAACGGCGTATCGCCGCCGGSCGCGGCCGACGTGCTGCTGACCCTGGTCGGTGCGCCGGGCGGCTTCACCCTCAACCCCGATGGCACCATCAGCGTGGGCGCAGGCGTCACCTCCGGCGCCACCACCGTGACCTACCAGATCTGCGAAGCCGCCGCGCCGAGCAACTGCGATACCGCCAGCGTCACCGTGGTGGTCACCCCGGCACCGCAGAACGACGCCTTCGCCGTGCAGGCCGGGCAGACCGTGTCCAACACCGTCGCAGCCAACGACAACACGCCGGCCGGCGCGGTCTTCACCCTGCAGGACAGCGCGCCGGCAGGACTGACCTTCAACAGCAACGGCACGTTCACCTATACGCCGGCCACCGGCGTGGTCGGTGCGGTCAGCGTCGCCTACCAGGTGTGCCTGCCGGCGCCGAATGCCAGCCTGTGCGGCCGCGCGATCCTCACCCTCAACATCAACAATGGCCTGCTGGTGGCCGGCGATGACACGCTCACCGGGGTCGCACCCGGCACCACGTCCGGTGCCAGCGTGCTGGCCAACGACAGCCTCAACGGCGTGTCCCCGCCCGCGCCGGCCGACGTGCTGCTCACGCTGGTCGGTGCACCGGCAGGTTTCAGCATCACCCCGGCCGGCACCCTCAGCGTGTCCAGCGGCGTCACCTCCGGCGCAACCCCGCTCACCTACCAGATCTGCGAAGCGGCCGCGCCCGCCAACTGCGATACCGCCAGCATCACCGTGGTCGTCAGCCCGGCGCCGCAGAACGATGCCTTCAACGTGCAGGTCGGGCAGACGCTGAGCAACAGCGTGGCCAGCAACGACAGCATGCCGGCCGGTGCGGTCTACACGGTGCAGGGCACGGCGCCGACCGGGCTGGCCTTCACCAGCAGCGGTGCGTTTACCTATACCCCGCCAGCCGGCACGCCCAGCCCGGTCGGCTTCACTTACCAGGCGTGCCTGCCCGCACCTTATGGGGCGGTGTGCGGCACCGCCACGGCGACCATCAACATCAACAACGGCACCCTGGTAGCCGGTGATGACGTGCTCACCGGCGTGGCAACCGGTTCGACCTCCAGCGTCAGCGTGCTCGCCAACGACCGCCTCAACGGGGTCAGCCCGCCGCTACCGGCCACCGTGCTGCTCAGCCTGGTCGGCGCGCCGTCCGGCTTCACCATCACTTCCGATGGCACCATCAACGTGGGCACCGGCGTCACCTCTGGCGCTACCACGCTCACCTACCAGATCTGCGAAGCCGCCGCGCCGGGCAACTGCGCTACGGCCACCGCCACCGTGGTGGTCACCCCGGCACCGCAGAACGACAGCTACACGATCCCCGCCGGCCAGCCGGGCACCGGCAACGTATCGCTCAACGACAACGTCCCGGCCGGTGCGCTCTACACGCTGACCAGCGGTGCGGTCGCCGGGCTGGTGTTCAACGCCGATGGCAGCTTCAGCTACACCCCACCGTCGGGCACCACCGGGCCGGTGAACTTCACCTATCGGGTCTGCCTGCCGGCGCCGTATGCCACCCAGTGCGGCGATGCCAGCGTCACCCTGACTCTGTCCGGCTCAGCCAACGTGGTGCTGGCGGTCAACGACGACTTCACCAGCACACCGGTGGACCCGGCGGTGGGCGGCACCATCGCCCGCTCGGTGCTGGACAACGACAGCTTCAACAACGTTTCCCCGCCGCCGGTGGGCAGCGTGGTCGCCAGCCTGACCGGCAGCACGCCGGGGTACACCATGAACAACCAGGGCCAGATCATGGTCGCCGCCGGCGTGCAGCCGGGCCAGGTGCAGTTGGCCTACCAGCTGTGCGAAAACGGCGTGCCCACCAACTGCACCACTGCCATTGCGACCGTGCGCGTGCAGGGCGCGGTCGGTGCACTGTTGGCGGTGGACGACAGCGGCGGCCCGGTCGGCCCTGCGGGTCAGACGCGCCTGTTGAACGTGTTCACCAACGATACGTTCAACACCGCACCGCTGGACCCGGCACAGGTCAGCTTCGCCCCGGTGGCCACCAACGCGCTGAGCGTCAGCGCCGACGGCTGGGTGGACGTCGCCGCCGGCCTGGCCGCTGGCAGCTACAGCACCTCCTACACGATCTGCCTGCTCAACCAGCCCACCGTGTGCGACACCGCGACCGTGAGCGTGACCGTCATCGCCGCCGCACCGGGCGTGGACGCCGAAGATGACCGCGTCCAGCTGCCCCAGGATGGCGTGATCGAGATTGACGTGCTGGGCAATGACCGGGTCAATGGCACCCCGATCGATCCGGATACCGTCACCGTGACCATCACCGCGCCGCCGCCGTACGGCACCGCCACGGTGATGCCGCGTGCGCGCATCCGCTTCGCCGCACTGGCCAATTTCTCCGGCGTGCAGGGCTTTGACTACCAGGTCTGCGATATTGCCGATCCGGCGATGTGCGCCTCGGCCACGGTGACCGTCACCGTTGATCCGAACGTGCTGACCCTGGTGGACGATGCGGTGACCGCGCAGACATCCGGGCCGGTGAAGATCGATGTAATGGCCAACGACAGCGCCCGCACCGCGGTGCTGGACCGGAGCTCACTGCAGGTGATCACCGCGCCGGCGCATGRCAGCGTGCAGTGCACCAATGGTCTGTGTATCTACACACCCGCCGCCAACTTCGCCGGTACCGACAGCTTCCGCTATCGGGTCTGCGACATGTCCATCCCCACCGCGCTGTGCGCCGAGGCCAACGTCGCGGTCACCGTGGCCGGCCAGCAGGCCGTGCTGCGCCTGACCAAGGTGGCGGCCAAGCGCAGCGCGCAGATCGGCGACCTTGTGCGCTACACCGTCACCATCGACAACGTCGGCGAGGTCGACGCCAACGGCGCCACGCTGCTGGATACGCTCCCGCCTGGCTTCGCTTTCGTCAGCGGCGGTTTCGCGGTGCAGGATGCCGACAACGATGCGCGCACCAGCGGCGTGCAGCCGCTGCGCATCGACGGCATCGACGTGCCGGTGGGCGAACGTGCCACCGTGGTGTACTACCTGCGCGTCGGCGCGGGCACCGGCACCGGCGTGCATACCAACCGCATCACCGCCATCGACGGCGAAAACCGCAGCATCGGCAACGTCGCCTCGGCCGAGGTGGATGTCACCACCGATCCGCTGCTGGATGAAAGCCTGATCGTCGGCAGCGTGTTCGATGACCGCAACGGCAATGGCATCCAGGATGCAGGCGAACGCGGCATTCCCGGCGTGCGCGTGGCGGCGGTGGAAGGCCTGCTGATGGAAACCGATGCGTTCGGTCGCTACCACCTGGTCGGCATCCTCGGCGGCCAGGCACGTGGGCGCAACTTCATCCTCAAGGTCGATCCGTCCACGCTGCCGGCCGGGGCGATGTTCACCACGCCCAACCCGCTGGTCCGCCGTATCACCCCCGGGCTGCCGGCGCGCTTCGACTTCGGCGTGCGCATGCCCGACGGCGTGCTGAGCACGGCGGCACCGTCCCAGACGGCAACGCCCCGACCGGCGCGGATCGAACTGGGCCAGGCGCTGTTCGCGCCGGGGAGTGCGCAGCTGGCGGCCGACCGTGCCCCGGTGCTGGACACCGCCGCTCAGGCGCTGGTCGCACGCGGTGGCGGCAGGCTGCTGCTCACCGCCGCACGCGGTGAGGAAGCACTGGCCGGCCAACGCGCCCATGCGCTGCAGGTTGCACTGGCCGCGCGCGTGCCGGCTGCGGTGGCGCACGCAACCCGCATCGAGGTGCTGGCCGCTGACGGCAGCGTGCTGCAGCAGCTGCGGCTGGACGATCCCCCCGAGCTCCCTGCCAACACCGATTCTGCCCGCAGGGAGGACCGCTGACCCATGGACATGACCCTGAGCCAGACACCGCTTCGCACCCTGTTGCTTCGTCATGCCGGCGCCGGTGTGGCGGCCGTGCTGCTGACCCTTGCGCCGGCGATGGCGCAAACGGCATCACCGCCTGCCAGCATCCAGTGCGACGCGGAGAGCTGCCGCAACGCCGACGGCCTGCTGCTGCGCATCGCCGACGACGCCGAAGCCCCGGTCCTGCCGTTGCCCGGTCGTCTCGCTCCGGCGCCAGCCGAGCCGGTGCCGCTGACGCCAGCGACCACGGCCGATGTGGCGGCACCGGGCGGCCAGTTCATGGCCGAGCTGCCCAACGGTGGCGTGGTGTGGGCCACCGAAGATCCCACCATGGTGCCGCCCAGCCTGAGCGTGCAGGCGGCAGCGACGGTACCGTTCGAGAACGGCCGGGTGATCCGCCCGCTGCGTTTCCACAGCTACAACAACTACGCCTCCTTCATCCAGAAACTGGAGGTCACCCTGTACCGCGGCACCGATACCGACCTGGTCACGCCGCTGGCGCGTATCACGCTGCCGTCGGACTATGTCGGCGATGCCGAATGGAACGGCGAGATGCCGGGCAACATCAAGCTGCGCACCGGTGATGAGCTGATCTACGTCGCGCGCGCCTACGGCGCTGGCGGGTCCTTCGATGAAACCCGCATCCAGCGCATCCAGCTGGTGACTCCGGCCGACTTCGACCGTGGCCTGCAGATCACCCGCGAGAACGTGCAGAAGACCCTGGGCCAGGCACTGGACGGCGACAGTGCGCAGGACCTGCAGCTGAGCAACAGCATCTACGGACAGAGCACGCTGCGCCTGCAGAACATTCCCATCCACGGCTCGCGCGTGCGCCTGTACGGCCGCAACCTCGAACCGAACAGCCGGGTGCGCATCAACGGCCAGGACTTCCCGGTCGACCTGGAGCAGAAGTTCGCCGCCGAGTTCCTTGAGCCCGTCGGTCAGCATCGCTACGACGTCAGCGTGGAATCGCGCGATGCGCCGTCGGCCCAGCGACAGCTGGACGTGGATGTCACCGGTCGCTATCTGTTCCTGGTCGCCATCGCCGATGTCACCGTCTCCAAAAACAGCGCCAGCGGCAACCTGCAGCCACTGGCCGCCGATGATCGCGACGACGACGGCTTCCTCAGCGAGGGGCGGCTGGCGTTCTACCTCAAGGGCAAGATGCGCGGCAAATACCTGGTGACCGCACAGGCCGATACCCAGGACCGCGAGCTCAAGTACCTGTTCCGCGATTTCACCCAGGCCGACGCGCAGGACGTGTTCCGCCGCCTCGACCCGGACCTGTATTACCCGGTGTACGGCGACGATTCCACCACCTACCGCGACGTGGACACGCAGGGGCGCCTGTACCTGCGCGTGGACTGGGACCAGAGCCAGGCGCTGTGGGGCAACTACGCCACCGGCATCACCGGCACCGAATATGGCCAGTACGTGCGCTCGCTGTACGGCGGTGCGTTGAACTGGCGCTCGCTGGCCGCCACCCCGCTGGGTGATGCGCGCTCGCAGCTGAAGCTGTTCGGCTCCGAGGCGCAGTCCGCGCCGGGCCACAGCGAGTTCCTCGGCACCGGCGGCAGCCTCTACTACCTGCGCCACACCGACGTGCTGCCCGGCTCGGAGCAGGTGGTGCTGGAAGTACGCGACCGTACCACCGGCCGCACCGAAACCCGCGCCAGCCTGCAGGAAGGCGTGGACTACGAAATCGACAACCTGCAGGGCCGCCTGATCCTGACCCGCCCGCTGGCCCAGCTCACCCGCGAGAATGTCCGCAGCATCACCCGCGACATGCCGCTGGATGGCTACGACCAGCTGCTGCTGGTGGATTACGAATACGTGCCGCTGGGCTTCAGCAGCGACGATGTCACCTACGGTGCGCGCGGGCGGCAGTGGATCGGCGACCACGTGGCGATCGGCGGCACCTGGATCGACGAGAACCGCAGCGGTGAGAACTACAGCCTCAAGGGCGCCGACCTGACCCTGCAGGCCGGGCGTGGCACCTACCTGAAGGTCGAGCAGACCCGCACCGACGCCACCGCCGCACCGGTGTTCTACTCGGACAACGGCGGCCTGAGCTTCATCCGCCGCAACCCGTACGAAGGTCGGCGCTCGGGCACGGCCAGCGCGGTGGAAGCGCGCGCCAACCTGCGCGAACTGGGCTGGACCGCCCGCGACTGGAGCGTGGGCGCGTGGTGGCGCGACGTGGATGCCGGCTTCTCGGTAGCCCGCCAGGACACCGGCCAGCCGATCCAGGAATACGGTGCGGAATTCCTGGGCTACCTCACCGACGATCTCAGCCTGTATGGCCGGCATACCCGCACCGAGCAGGGTGACCTTGCGCTGGAGCAGAGCCAGCTCACCGCCGAGTGGCGGCTGGGCAACGACGGCCAGCTCACCGGCGAACTGCGCCGCGTGCGCGAAGAGCAGGAACGGCAGGACGTGTCCGCGCTGCTCGCGGCGATCGGGTATCGGCAGCGCTTCGGCTCGTCATGGGAGCTGTACGGCACCGGCCAGGTGACCCTGGATGACGACGGCGGCGCGTACGAGAAGAACGACCTGCTCACCCTCGGCGCGCGTTATCTGTTTGGCGACCGCAGCAGCGTGGGGGCCGAAGTCAGTGGTGGCAGCCGTGGCCATGGCGCCAAGGTCGATGCCGAATACCGCATGGCCCCGGACCACAGCCTGTACGGCAGCTACAGCTACAGCACCGATCGCACCGGCACCGATCCGTTGTTCGATACTGGCCTGCAGAGCGGCTGGACGCTGGGCCAGCGCTGGCGGTTGAGCAACCAGGTCAACGTCTACAACGAAAGCCAGTACCTCAAGGATCGCCGCCAGGACAACGCCGGGCTGGTGCACACCTTCGGCATGGACTTCTATCCCGCGCAGGGCTGGAACCTGGGCTTCACCGTCATGGATGGCGAACTGGATTCGACCGTCGGCCGTATCGACCGCCGCGCCTACAGCGTCAGTGGCGGGCGTACCGATGCGGTGGCGCAGTGGAGCAGCAAGCTGGAGTACCGCCGCGACAGCGGTGCCGAGCAGCGCGAGCAGTGGGTGACCACCAACCGCCTGCTGTACAAGCTCAACGAAGACTGGCGTTTCGCGCTGCGGGCCAACTATGCCGACACCGACGACCGCATCAATCCGCTGGCCGATGCCAAGCTGGTGGAAACCAACGTGGGCTTCGCCTGGCGTCCGCACGACAGCACCGGCTGGGCGGGCTTCGGCAAGTTCACCTATCTCTACGACGTGGCCTCGCTGGGCCAGGAAGGCGGCAACCTGTATGACC
>NZ_JBFULO010000008.1:0-26463 GCF_054049855.1 Stenotrophomonas sp. P5_B8
GCTCTACGGGACGCATCGGGCAGCCGACCAACGGTCGGCTCTACGGGATGCATCGGGGTAGCCGACCAACGGTCGGCTACCCCGCCATTGGTCACCCCTCGGCGGTCTTCCCCTCATCCGGCTTCACCCGGAACCACGCCGCGTACAGCGCCGGCAGGAACACCAGGGTCAGCACGGTGCCGACGATCAAGCCGCCCATGATCGAGATCGCCATCGAACCGTAGAACGCACTGCGCGACAGCGGGATCATCGCCAGCACCGCCGCCAGCGCGGTCAGCACGATCGGACGGAAGCGGCGTACGGTCGCATCGATGATGGCGTGCCAGCGATCATGCCCGGCGTCGATGTCCTGCTGGATCTGGTCGATCAGGATCACCGAGTTACGCATGATCATGCCGGCCAGCGCGATGGTGCCCAACAGCGCCACGAAACCGAACGGCGCGCGGAACAGCAGCAGGAACAGGGTCGCACCGATGATGCCCAGCGGTGCGGTGACCAACACCATCGCCGCACGCGAGAAGCTGCGCAGCTGCAGCATCAGCAGCGTGGCCACCACGATCAGGAACAGCGGCATGCCGGCCTTGATCGAGTTCTGACCGCGCGCCGAATCCTCGACGGTGCCGCCGGTCTCCAACAGGTAGCCCGACGGCAGTTGCGCGCGGATGCCGTCCAGGGTGGGCAGGATCTGCTGCACCACGTCCAGCGGCTGCATGCCATCGCCGATGTCGGCGCGCACGGTCACCGTGGGCAGGCGGTTGCGGTGCCAAATGATGCCGTCTTCGAAGGCGTATTCGAGCCGGGCCACCTGCGACAGCGTCACCGACGTACCGCTGGCGGTGGGGATGGCCAGGCTGCCGAGCAGGCCCAGTTGCGCGCGCTCGTTGTCCGGCCCGCGCAGCAGCATCTCGATCTGGCGGTTGCCTTCGCGATAGGTGCTCACGCTCATGCCCGACAGCGAGCTGCTCAGGAACTGGCTGACCTGTGCGCTGCTTACGCCCAGCGCGCGTGCGCGGTCCTGGTCGATCACCAGCCGCACCACCTTGCTCGGCTCGCTCCAGTCCAGGTTGACGTTGATCACGTGCGGGTTCTCGCGGACCTTGGCTTCCACCTGGCGCGCGATGGCCTGCACCTGCGCCACGTGCTCGCCGGAGATGCGCATCTGCACCGGGTAGCCCACCGGCGGCCCGTTCTCCAGCCGGGTCACGCGCATCTGCACGTCCGGGAACTGCTTGATCACGTCCTTGATCAACCAGTCGCGCGTGGCTTCACGTGCCTCGGCATCGGCGGTAAGCACCACGAACTGCGAGAAGTTGGTGGCCGGCAGCTGCTGGTCCAACGGCAGGTAGAAACGCGGCGAGCCGGTGCCGACGTAGGCCACGTAATTGCTGATGCCCTCGCGGCCCTTCAGCAGCGTCTCCAGCTTGCTGGCCTGGGCCTGGGTGGCCGCCAGCGACGCGCCTTCGGCCAGTTCGATGTCCACCATCAGTTCGGGCCGGGTCGAATCGGGGAAGAACTGCTGCGGCACGAAGCGGAAGATCACCAGCGAGAACACGAACAGCGCCGCGGTCGCGCCGATCACCCACCAGCGATGGCGCAGGCAGGTATCCAGGAAGCCACGGAAACGGGTGTAGAACGGGCGCTGGTAGGGATCGTGGTCGTGCGCATGTTCCTTCGGCGCGATCCAGCGCGCGAACGCCGGATGACGGTCGGCCCACTGCAGGCGCGTGGCGTGCCAGCGCCCGGCCAGGCTGGTCGGCTTGGGCGGCTGCCGGTTGAACAGATCCGGCAGCATCTTGTCGCCCAGGTACGGGATGAACAGCACCGCGGCGATCCAGGACACCACCAGCGCGATGGTCACCACCTGGAACAGCGAGCGGGTGTACTCACCGGTACTGGAGGCGGCCGTGGCGATGGGCAGGAAGCCGGCGGCGGTGATCAGCGTACCGGTCAGCATCGGGAAGGCGGTGGATTCCCAAGCGAAGCTGGCCGCGCGCAGGCGGTCGTAGCCCTGCTCCATCTTGGTGGCCATCATCTCCACCGCAATGATCGCATCGTCTACCAGCAGGCCCAGCGCCAGTACCAGCGCGCCGAGCGAAATCTTGTGCAGGCCGATCCCGAAGTAATGCATGACGAAGAACGTCATCGCCAGCACCAGCGGAATGGTCACGCCCACCACCAGTCCGGTGCGCAGGCCCAACGAGAAGAAGCTGACCAGCAGCACGATCACCACCGCCTCGGTCAGCACCTGCACGAACTCGCCCACCGACTCCTCCACCGCGTGCGGCTGGTCGGACACCTTGCGCAGCTGCATGCCGGCCGGCAGAGTCTTCTGCAGGCGTTCGAACTCGGCATCCAGGGTCGCGCCGAGCTTGAGGATGTCACCGCCATCCTTCATCGCCACGGCCAGGCCAATGGCGTCCTCGCCCATGAACCGCATCTTCGGCGAGGCCGGGTCGGCGAAACCGCGCTTGACCTCGGCGATGTCGCCCAGGTGCACGGTGCGCTCGCCGGCCTGGATCGGGAACTTGCGGATGTCCTCGACCGAATCGAACTGGCCGGTGACGCGCAGCTGCACGCGGTCGCTCGGGGTTTCGAAGAAGCTGGTGGCGGTCACCGCGTTCTGGTCGGCGAGTGCCTGCTGCACCTGCTGCAGCGACACGCCCAGCGTGGCCAGCTTGGTGTTGGACAGCTCGATCCAGACCTTTTCGTCCTGCAGCCCGACCAGATCGATCTTGCCCACATCGGGCACGCGCTGCAGTTCCAGCTGGATGCGGTCGGCGTAGTCACGCATCACCGCGTAATCGAAGCCCTTGCCGGTCAACGCGTAGATATTGCCGAAGGTGTCGCCGAACTCATCGTTGTAGAACGGCCCGACGATCTCACGCGGCAGCGTGGCGCGGATGTCGCCCACGCGCTTGCGTACCTGGTACCACAGGTCCGGGATCTGCTTGGAGCGCAAGCTGTCGCGCGCCATGAAGATCACCTGCGATTCGCCCGGGCGCGAGTAGGAGCGGATGAACTCGTACTCGCCGGTGTTCATCAGCGCTTTTTCGATCGGCTCGGTGACCTGGCGCGAGACCTGCTCGGCAGTGGCACCGGGCCACATCGTGCGCACCACCATCGCCTTGAAGGTGAACGGCGGATCCTCGGACTGGCCCAGGTGCTTGTAGGACCACGCGCCGATGACCGCGAAGGCAAGCATCGCAAACAGCACCAGCGGCCGGTTGCCCAGCGCCCATTCGGAGAGATTGAAGCGGCGCACGGATCAGTGCCCCTTGCCGACGGCGGCCGGCGCAGTCGCCGGCGTTACGGCGGGAGCGAGCACCGGACGGTTCTGCCGATCCACCGGCGTCACCACCTGGCCGTCGCGCAGCAGATGCCCACCGGCGGCGACCACCCAGTCGCCAGCGGTCACCCCAGACAACACCGGCACGGCCTCGGCGCCGTAGGCACCGACCGTCACCGGGGTGGCCTTGAGCGCACCGTTGGCCGGGTTCACCACCCACACGCTGGCCTTGCCATCGGCGCCACGCAACACCGCCGCCAGCGGCAGCTGCAAAGTGCCGCTGCGCCCGGCCGCGGCGAACACGCGCGCACTCTGGCCCAGTTCCACCTCGTCCACCGCTTCGGGCGCCAGGCTGACGCGGGTGGCATAGGTACGCGCCTGCGCATCGGCGGCGGGGGCGATCTCGCGGATCGTGCCCGGCAGCAGCTGGCCTGGCCGGTTCCACAGCTCGATCTGCACCGGCTGGCCCACCTGGTAATCGCGGATGTTGCTTTCCGGCAGCGCGATCAGCACCTCGCGGCCACCATCGGCGGCCAGGGTGAACACGGTCTGCCCGGCGCTGACCACCTGCCCGGCCTCGGCCTGGCGGCTGGCGATCACGCCATCGGCCGGCGCGCGCAGCTGCGCATACTCGGCCTGGTTGCGGGCCACGGCCAGGTTGGCGCGGGCGGCATTGGCCTGGCCCTGGGCGGCCTTGAACGCAGCGGTCTGCTGGTCCAGCGCCGAGCGACTCACCAGCTGGCCTTCGGCGAGCGTGGCGTAGCGCTTCTGGTCATCACGGGCACGCACCAGATCGGCTTCGGCCGCGGCCAGCTGCGCCTGCGAGGCGGCGGCCTGGGAGGCGTAGTCGGCGGCGTCCAGTTCGGCCAGCAGCTGGCCCTTGGTCACGCGCTGGCCGGCATCGACGTGGCGCTTGACCATATTGCCGCCCACGCGGAAGGACAGCGGGCTTTCCTGGCGGGCGTGCACCTCACCCGGATAGGCGGCCGCTTCCTGTCCGGTCACGGTGCCCGGATGCACCACCAGCACCGGGATCGCCGCCGCCGGCTCGGCGCCCTGCTTGCCACACGCCGCCAGCATCACCAGCAGCGCAGCGCCGCCCACCCATCGCATGTTTTTCATGAGGTACAGGACCTGAAAAGAAATCCGGAAGAACGCACGGGCAACATACTGTTGCAGCACGGCCAATAGTGAACCAGCCGGTATAGTATAAATATCGAACCGATTGGTCTAGTATTGTTTGGATGACTGATTCGACCTCTTCCGTTGCGCCCGCCAAGCCGGCCGCCAAGGCTTCCGGGCCGGGCCGTCCGAAGGACCTGGGCAAGCGCGCCGCGATCCTGGAGGCGGCCAAGTCGCTGTTCGTGGAGCAAGGCTACAACGGCGTCAGCATGGACAGCATCGCCGCCCAGGCGGGTGTGTCGAAGCTGACCGTTTACAGCCATTTTGGCGACAAAGAGACCCTTTTCACCGAAGCTGTGAAGTCGACCTGTGTTGCCATGCTGCCCGATGCGCTGTTCGTCACCGACGCCGAAGGGCCGTTGCGTGACCAGCTGCAGGGCATCAGCCACGCGTTCTTCAGCATGATCACCTCGGCCGAGGCGGTCGCCGTGCAGCGGGTGATGATGGCCCCGGAAACCGACGACCGCCTGCGCGAGATGTTCTGGGTAGCCGGTCCGCAGCGCACCACCGATGCCCTGGCCGAGTTCCTGCGTGCCCGGGTGGCCCGTGGCGAACTGGAGATCGAGGACTGCCAGACCGCCGCGCTGCAGCTGATGACGCTGCTCAAAGGCGAGCTGCATACGCATATGATGTGCGGGCTGCGACCGACCCCGGCCGACTGCGATGCGAACGCCCACGTGAGCGCCAGCGTCGACTTCTTCCTGAGGGCGTACGCGCCGCGCCCACCGGCGTGACATCAAGATGAATGGACCGGAGGTCGCGGTGACTTCCGGCACTGCGACCCCGGCGCGACGGCAGCGATGCTCTCAGCGCGCCGCCGGCTCCCGGCACCGGTAAAATGGCCGGCCCACTGCGCTGGAACTAGAACCTCATGACGATCGATTACTCCCACGCCCGCGAACTGATGGTCGAACAACAGATCCGTCCCTGGGACGTGCTGGAGATCCGCGTGCTCGATGTACTGGCACGCCTGCCGCGCGAGGCGTTCGTCGCTGAATCGCACAAGGCCTTGGCTTACGCCGACATCGAACTGCCGCTGGGCTTCGGGCAGAAGATGATGAAGCCGGTCATCGAAGGCCGCACCCTGCAGGCGCTGGATCTGCAGCCGGGCGAGGAAGTGCTGGAAATCGGCACCGGCAGCGGCTACCTGAGCGCCTGCATGGGCGAGCTGGCCCGCGAAGTGCTGAGTTTGGAAATCCAGCCGGAACTGGCTGCCGGCGCGCGTGCGCGCCTGGATGCCGCCGGCCTGGGCAACAACGTGCGGATCGAAACCGCCGATGCACTGCACTGGGAAACCGAGCGCCGCTTCGACGCGATCTGCGTGACCGCTGCCGTGGACACCATTCCGTCACGTTTCACCCAGTGGCTGCGTCCCGGTGGCCGTCTGTTCGTGATCCGCGGCCAGTCGCCGGTCATGGAAGCGGTGCTGGTCACGGCCGACGGCACCAACGAGTCGCTGTTTGAAACCGATATCGACTACCTGCGCGGTGCCGCTCCGGCGCCCCAGTTCCAACTCTGAGTCCAAGGAAGCCGCAATGATCCGCCGATCCCTCGCTATTGCGCTGGCCGCCGCCCTRCTGCCGATGACCGCCTCCGCCGCCGACCTGCTGCAGGTCTACGAAATGGCGCGCAATGGCGATCCGCAGCTGTCCGCCGCCGAATCGACCCGTCTGTACGACAAGGAAGGCGCCGTGCAGGCGCGTGCCGCGTTGCTGCCGCAGCTCAATGGTGAGGCGTCGCTCAACCGCACCCGCACCAACCCGAACCACGACCTGAGTTCCAGCTCGATCACCACCAAGAGCCGCAACTACACGGTCAACGGCAGCCAGACGCTGTTCAACTTCACCCAGTTCGCCAACCTGCGTTCGCAGCGCGATCTGAGCAAGGCGGCGGACTTCACCCTGGATTCGGCCAACGACGACCTGATCGTGCGCACCTCGGCGGCGTACTTCAACGTGCTGGTGGCGATCGAATCGCTGACCGCCGCGCAGACCAACGAAGCGGCGGCCAAGAAGCAGTTCGACTTCGCCGACAAGCGCCTGGAAGTGGGCCTGGCCCCGATCACCGACGTGCACGAAGCGCGCGCCCAGTACGACCAGGCCCGCGCCAACACCATCGTCGCGCAGAACACCCTGGCCGATGCCTACCAGGCACTGACCGAACTGACTGGCCAGCCGGTGGCCGACCTGCGCGCCCTGCCGGTCGACTTCCGCCCGGAACTGCCTGCCAAGTACGCCAGCATCGACCAGCTGGTCAACGAAGCGGTTGCCCAGAACCCGGCGCTGAAGGCGCAGGAATTGAAGGTCAGCGCCGCCGAAACCGGCGTGTCGGCCGCGCGCGGCGGTCACTACCCGACCCTGTCGCTCGGCGCTACCGCCGGCAAGTCGGCCAGCTGGGGCGATGTGGTCGGCGCCGGTGACAGCTTCAGCCCGGACCGCCGCAGCAACAGCGTCGGCCTGACCCTGAGCGTGCCGATCTTCTCCGGCGGCGCCACCCAGTCCGGCGTGCGCCAGGCCCTGGCCCAGCGCGACATCGCCCAGGACGGCTACGAGCAGCAGAAGCGCGCCCTGGACCGCAACACCCGCAATGCCTACCAGACCCTGGTCGCCGGCATCAGCGAAGTGGAAGCGCGTCGCCTGGCGGTGGTCTCGGCACAGAGCGCCTACGACGCTTCGCAGGTCGGTCTGGAAGTGGGTACCCGCACCGTGCTGGATGTCATCCAGAACCAGCGCATCCTGTTCTCGGCGCAGCTGGACTACGCCAACGCGCGCTACACCTTCCTGCAGAACCGCCTGCAGCTGGGCCAGGCCGTGGGCACGCTGGACATCGCCGAACTGCAGGACATCAACCGCCTGCTGACCCAGGCCGCGGCGACGCCAAGCACCCAGGTCAACTGAGTCCGGCAGCCTCGCTGGAACAAAAAAACCACCCGCACGCGGGTGGTTTTTTTTTGCGCGCCCCTCATCGGCAGGGCCTCGCGCGCGCCGCCCGCCCCACCCCGCGTGCACCCTTCCGCGCGCCATCCCCATCCCAACGCGGGTCTTCCTGCGCGCCTCTCCGGGGGTAGAGCCACCCCATGGGTGGCTGCACACGCCGCCCGATCGAAGACAGCCACGCATGGCGTGGCTCTACCGGGTTGGCAACATTTTCCCGCGCTGCGTCGGTCGTTCGCGACATTGCGCCGTGTCTGCGCGCGCGTTCGATGTCCCCGACAGATACACGCGTCCACGGTTTCAGGGCAGGCGCGGGCATACGGTTTCTATACGTTGGTATTTCGCCGCAAAAACCGCTTGACCACGCCATCTGCGCTGTCTACCTTGCGCCCCGCACCACCTCTTCCCTCCCCCAGAGACCCCCTCCTTGGACAGTCATAGTCGATCGCGCTGCTGTTCCTGAGCCGACGGATCCACTGACCCCAAGGTCGGTTCCGTCCGCACAGGACGGGGCCTTCCGGCGCATGCCACATGCGCCTGCCTCGCTTCATCCGCATCGCTGTTCCACCGACCCCGACGAGGGTGCCGCTGGCGTTTCCGTTCGCCTGGAGATTGCCCATGCACGCTTTCCGCGTACTCGCCCCGCTGCTGTTGAGCGTGGCCCTGCTTCCGTTCAACACCCGCGCCGCCGCCAGCCTGCTGGTCGACGATGCCGGCATCACCGATGCCGGGCACTGCCAGTTGGAAAGCTGGGTGCGACACACCGATGCCGGCCAGGAATGGACCACCGTGCCCGCCTGCACGTTGGCCAACATCGAATGGTCGCTCGGGCTGACGCGGGCACCCGGCGATGCCCGCCGCCAGTACGCGTTCGGTRCCAAGCGCGTCCTGGTCGAGGGTGCGGCGCGACACTGGGGTCTGGCACTCGGCGCCAGCGTCGGTGGCAACACGCAGCGTCCGCGCGCCGATGACTGGGCGCTCAACGTACCGCTGACGATTGCACCGGGTGTGCAGGAGCGCGTGCAGGTGCACCTCAACCTGGGCTGGGCGGCACAGGGCGCCGCACGCGGTCGCACCGACGGCATCGGCATGGAAATCGGACTGACGCGCGACTGGTCGCTGCTGGCCGAGACCGCACACGATGCTGCCCGCGAGCGCGGCAGCCAACTGGGTCTGCGACGCGTGCTGTGGCCCGGCGCCAGCCTCGACCTGCTCGCCGGACGCATGCATCACCCACGCGACAGCCGCTGGATCACGCTCGGCTTCAACCTCGCGGCACTGCCCTGAGCGTCGCGCGCCCGCTTCGCCCCCCCCCGTACCGCGCTCTTCAACACCCCCTGCGGCTGCTCGCCGCAGCCACGCACCGCGATCGATCCCCCGCCCATGTGCCTGCCTGGACCGTGGCGGTCACCCCCTTTCTACCGACTGGAGCCCCCCATGAACCGCGACGACCTCGTGCTCTCCCTCCGTACCCTGTCCCGTTCCTGCGATGCGGCCGGGTTCGCCGGCATCACCGCCACCACGCACGCCTCGGATCTGGTGGATGCGCTCGGCATGCTCGACACCGATGCGTGCCTGGGTCTGCTGATGCTGCTCGACCCACCGGCACGCGCCGGCCTGTTCGCACACGTTGCGATGCCCACCCAGGACCTGCTGCTGGCTGCGATGTCACCGGCGGCCAAGGTGCAGCTGTTCGAGCACATGCCGTCCGACGATCGCGCCGACCTCTTCAACCGTCTCGGCGACGATGCCAGGCAGGCTTTGCTGCCTGCATTGACCAGGGTCGAGCGCGACGACATCCTGAAGATGGCTGCCTATCCGGAAGATACCGTCGGTTCGGCGACCACCTCGGACTACGCCTGGGTAGCGCCACAGATGACCGTCGCCGAGGCGATGGCGCACCTGCGCGCCACCGCGCTGGACAAGGAAACCGTCAACATCGTCTTCGTGCTGGACGGCACCTTGCGGCTGCGTGGCAGCGTCTCGCTGCGCGATCTGGTGCTGGCCGATGCGGACACCTTGATCAGCACGATCATGCACGCCGACCCGGTATTCGCCCAGGCGCACTGGCCGCGCCTGCAGGCCGCCGAACTGATCCGCCGCTACGACCTGCTGGCGCTGCCGGTGATCCACGACGGCGGGCGCATGATCGGCATCGTCACCGTCGATGATGCGATGGACATCGAGAAAGAGCAGGACGCCTCGCAGCTGGCGCGCTTCGGCGGCACGGTGAGTGCGCATGGCACCGACCTGGACGTGCGCAACACGCCGCTGAAGCAGATGTTCCGCGTCCGCGTGTTCTGGCTGGCGATCCTGACCTGCTTCGGCATCGCCACCAGTACCTTCGTGGCTGCGCAGGAAGAACTATTGACCCAGGTCATCGTGCTGGCCGCCTTCATCGCCCCGATCGTGGACATGGGCGGCAACACCGGCAGCCAGTCGGCCACGCTGGTGATCCGCAGCATGGCACTGGGCGATCTGAAACTGAGCTGGGCCGATGTGTGGTTCGTGATCAAACGCGAACTGCCGGTGGCGGCCGCGCTGGGCGTCACCATCGCGTTGCTCGAAGCGATCCTGGCGTACTTCAGCAAGGGCGTGGGCATGGATGTGCTGCTGGTGGTGGGCTCCAGCATGCTGGTGTGCACCGCGCTCGGCGGCGTCATCGGCGCGCTGCTGCCCTTCGCCGCACGTCGCATCGGCACCGACCCGGCCACGCTGTCCTCGCCGATGATCACCTCGATCATGGACCTGATCGGAGTGCTCATCTACTTCGGCTTCGCTTACCTGTTCCTGGGGGATCTGCTGGTTGCAGGGGCGGCGTGAACCGGCGATCGGCCGTTCATTCCACCGCCGGCGGCAGGTGCGGGGCGATCAGGGCCACGGTGCGTTCCAGCGCGCCGCGGCCATTGCTCACCAGCATGCAGCCGGCGCGCGCCATGTCTTCGCGCGCCTGCGGATCGCGCAGCAGGCTCAGCAGTGCATCGCCCACGCCCTGCGCATCCTCGGCGATCACCACCGCGCCGGCTTCGCGCATGCGCCGGGAGATCTCGGCGAAGTTGTGCAGGTGCGGCCCGGTGACTGCCGCGGTGCCCATCGCCGCCGGCTCCAGCAGGTTGTGCCCGCCGATGGCCTGCAGGCTGCCACCGACGAAGGCGACCTGCGCGCAGCCGTAGAAGGACATCAGCTCACCCAGCGTATCGATCACGAACACATCGGTGTCGGCCTGCGGCCACTGCTGCTGGCGACGCGTGGCGACCTTCCAGCCCTGTTCGCGGGCCAGCGCTTCCACGCGGGGGAAACGCTCGGGGTGGCGTGGCGCCCACAACAGCAGCAGACCCGGCAGCGCCTCGCGCAGGCGCCGGTGCAGATCGAGGGTGGCCTGCTCTTCGCCTTCGTGGGTGCTGGCGGCGATCCACACCGGGCGGTCGGCCGGCACCAGCCGATGGAACTGCGCCACGAAGTCCTGCACGTTGGGCGCGGCGATATCGAACTTGAGGTTGCCCAGCGCCTGCACCTGTTCGGGCAACGCACCCAGGTGGATGAAGCGTTCGGCATCGTCCTGCGACTGCGCGGCCACGCAAGTCACCGTGCGCAGTGCGCGGCCGATCAACGCGCTCAGCAGCCGGTAGCCACGCAACGAACGTGCCGACAAACGCGCATTGAGGATGTACACGGGGATGCCCCGGTCGCGGCACCCGAACAGCAGGTTCGGCCACAACTCGGTTTCCAGGATGAGCGCCAGGCTCGGCTTGAAGTGGCCGAGGAAGCGGCCGACGCTGCCCGGTACGTCATAGGGCAGGTAGACATGGTCCAGCGCATCGCCCCACAACGCGCGCACGCGCTCGGAGCCGGTCGGGGTGATGGTGGTGATGACCCAGCGGATGTCCGGGCGCAGCGTGCGCAGCGCGTTGACCAGCGGCGCCGCCGCGTTGACCTCGCCCACCGACACCGCGTGCAGCCACACCCGCGGCTGCCCGCTGGGATGCGGATAGGAGGCGTAACGCTCGTCCCAGCGGCGGAAGTACTCACGCACCCGGAACCCGCGCCAGACCAGGTGGTACACGGTGATCGGCAGCAACAGGTACAGCACGGCCGAGTACAGGCCGCGCAGGATCCATTCGACAGGGCTTTTGCGCATGCGCAGAGGATACGGGAGCGGCGCGGGGAAGGCATCCCGTGCCGCCGTGATGGGCCTGCCGGGATGCATCCATTAGAATCGAGGGCATGTCAGATAACGCTTCCACCGCTACCCGCCCGTCCCTGCGCGATCCGCGCAACTGGCCGATGTTCGCCGTCATGTTCGCGGCCTTCGGCATCGCCCGGCTGCCGTGGATGCTGCAGCGCGCATTGGGCCGCGGCGTGGGCACCGTCGCCTACCGCCTGGCCGGCAGCCGCCGGCGCGCGGCCGAGGTCAACCTGCGGCTGTGCTTCCCGGAAAAGGACGAGGCCTGGCGCCAGCGCCTGCTGCGCGACAGCTTCGACGCGCTGGGCGTGGGCATCTTCGAGTTCGCCCGTGCCTGGTGGGGCAGCATCGACAGCATCCGCCCGCACGTGCAGGTTGAGGGCCTGGAACACCTGCAGCGCATGCAGGCCGAAGGCCGCGGCGTGCTGCTGGTCTCGGGCCACTTCATGACCCTGGAGATGTGCGGGCGTCTGCTGTGCGACCACGTCGACCTGTCGGGCATGTACCGCAAGCACCGCAACCCGGTGTACGAGTGGGCGGTGAAGTTCGGCCGGCTGCGCTATGCCAAGGCAATGTACGCCAACGAGGACATCCGCGCGACCGTGCGCCACCTCAAGAAGGGCGGTTTCCTGTGGTATGCGCCGGACCAGGACATGCGCGGCAAGGACACCGTATTCGTGCCGTTCTTCGGCCATACCGCCGCCACCATCACCGCCACCCATCAGCTGGCGCGGATGACCGGCTGCGCGGTGGTGCCGTATTTCCACCGTCGCGAAGGCGGCAGGTATTTCCTGAAGATCGGCGCGCCGCTGGAGAACTTCCCCAGCGAAGATGTGGAAGCCGACACCGCCCGCGTCAACCAGGCCATCGAAGCGATGGTGCGCGAAGCCCCAGACCAGTACCTGTGGATCCACCGCCGCTTCAAGCGCCAGCCGGGCGGCCGCAGCGATTATTACCGGTAACCCGGACGCCTCCGTCAGAGCCACCCCACGGGTGCCTGCGCAAGGCCCCAGGTAGAGCCACCCCATGGGTGGCTGCGCGTGACACGGGATCGGAGATCAGCCACCCATGGGGTGGCTCTACCCCTGCACCGCCCAGCGCGACCAAGCGTAGGGATAGTCACCCAGCGCTTCGGCCAGGCCCGCGCGGAGCGGATTGGCAAGGATGTAGAGCGCCTGCCTGCGCAGGGATTCCTCGGTCCTTACGGCGTGATCGAAGTACCCGTGCTGCCAGACCTTTCCCTTTCGCCCCAGACGTTGATTCAACAACCGGCTGCTGCGTGATTTGAACATCACCATGCAACTGGCCAGCGTGCCTCGTCGCAGCTGGATCAACCAATGCAGGTGGTCCGGCATGATCACCCAGGCCAGCGTGCGGGTGATCCCGCACCGTTCCATATAGCGCAGCGAGTCGATGATCACCTCGGCATTTGCGGCATCCTCAAACCACCTGCACCGGTTGTGCGTTGTAGTGGTAAGCGCGTAGCAGTAGCCAGGATGCGAGTAGCGACCGCGCTGGAGGCGTGGACTGGACATCGCATGAGGGTGCGTCGGGCCAGGCGTGGCGGCTATAGGTGGATGGCTGCGCCTTTCGTCAGCATGTTCCGATGCACGGTCTGCGAACAGCCACCCATGGGGTGGCTCTACCGGCGGTGTGCTGCGGTAGAGCCACCCCACGGGTGGCTGCACGCGATGCCGGATCGAAGCACAGCCACGCAGGGCGTGGCGCTACCCCGCGTCTTTGGCCAGCAGGCTGCCCGCATACAACGCGGCCAGCAGCAGGGTCAGTCCACCCCAGAAAGTGGAATAGAACGCCAGGTGGGTGTTGAGCGGGAACACGGTCACCGCCAGCGCCAGCATCGCCGGGCGTGCGCGTTCGCGCGCCGCCAGCGGGGCGAAGCGCCAGGCGCGCCACGCCTGGGCGACGGCGGCCAGCCACAGCAGCAGGCCAAGCACGCCGGTTTCGGCGAGGATTTCCAGCACGATCTGGTGCGCGTGCAGCGCCGGGCCGTCGCCCCACACTTCCTGCGCCTGCGGCGCCGGATTGCAGGCCGGATAGGCGTCGCGGAAGCCGCGCGCGCCCACACCGTTGATCGGGTGTGCGCTGATCATGCAGCCGGCCGCTTCCCATATCTGCGCGCGCCCGGACAGCGCCTGGTTGACACCGTCACCGTCGCCCTCCCACGCCATCGCCGTGCGTGCCACGCGCTCGCGAACCTGCGCAGAGCCAAACCCGACCGCAACGGCAGCAACCAGACCGACAGCGAGGCAGACCATCAACGCACGTGCGCCGAGCAGGCGCCACCCGGAGTACACCACCACCAGGGCATAGGTCAGCCACGCTGCGCGCGAGCCGGCCAGCACCAGCACCACGCCCACTGCCGCGGTGGCCAGGCCCCAGCCCCACAGCCCGCCACGCCGCGCCGCAGCGAACAGCAGGAACGGCGAGAGACTGGCCAGCACCTGGCCGAACTTGAGATTGCACGGGCCAAGCACGCCGCTGAGCCGGTCGGCCGCCGCCACTTCCTGCGCGCTGCACAGGCCATGGCCGCTGACCACCCATTTGAGCTGGTCCATCGACCAGAACAACGGGCTGGTACCGAACGCCGCCTGCGCCAGTGCGTCCAGTGTCCATATCGCGGCGATCAGCGCGATGCCGCCAAGCGTCAGTCCGCGCCGCTGCGGCGTGGCCACGGCGATCGCCACCAGCCACATGAAGGGCAGATAGCGCAGCCCGGCGGCGGTCTTGCGCCATGCGGTGGCCGGGTCGATGGCATCGAAGGCGGAAAATGCCTGTGGCAGCCAGTAGCCCAGGAACAGGATGCTGGTCAGCGCCCACGCCGGTGCGCTCAACAGGCGCTGTTTGCCCTGCATGCGCAGCTGCACCATGCGCACGGCCGCATACAGGGCTCCCAACACCAGCACGGTCTCGGCGATGCCCGGCAATGGCCACAGCGCCACGAAGGCGAGCACCCACCACGGCGCCCAGCGGCCCGCACGGGAGCCGGGTGAGTCAGGCGCGAGKGCCGGTTCAGCCGGCGAGCGAGGTGTAGAGCTGGAGCGTGTCACGCTGCATCGCCTGCAAAGTGAAAGGAATCCGCGTGGGCAGGCTGGGCGGTTGCTGCAGCAGCTGCTGCGCGCGCGCCAGCAGGGCGGCACTGTCGTGCAAGGCTACCGCACCGGACGGTTGCAGCTGCGTCAACAACTCACCGACGCCGCCGTGGTTCCAGCCCAGCACCGGGCGGCCCACCGACAGCGCTTCGAGCACGGTGCGGCCGAAGGCTTCGGCCTTGTCCGACACCTGCAGCACCAGATCGCTGGCCGCATACGCCTGGGCAATGCGCGTGGTGGGCGCGGTCATCAGCACTGCATCGGCAATGCCGAGGGTGCGCGCCTGCGCCTCCAGCTCGGCCACGTACGCCTCACGGCCAGGCTCGCGGGTGCCGGGCATCCACAGCCTGGCCGGCACGCCCGCCGCATGCAGGCCGGCGACCACCTGCAACGCGTGCCGGTGGCCCTTCAGGCGGGTTCCGCGACCAGGCAACAGCAGCAGCGGCGCATCGGTGCCCAGCAGTGGGTGCTGTTCGGCCACGGCCAGGCGCGCGCGGCGGTCGTTGCGTGCCACGCGTGGGAACTGGGCCACGTCCACGCCGCGCGGAATCACCTGCAGGCGCTCGGCCGGTACGCTTGGATAGTGGGTCTGGACGAACTCGCGCACGCTGTTGGACACGCAGACGACGCGCTCGCCGCTGGTCATCACCGCGCTGTAGCGGCCCGGCGAGTTCAGCCCGTGCACGGTGGTGACCCAGTGCGGGCGCTGCCCCGGCGGCAGGTTGCGCAGCGCGTACAGGCCCAGCCAGGCCGGCAGCCGCGAGCGCGCATGCACGATGTCCGCGCCGACCTCGGCGAACAGCCGGCGCAGGCTCAGCACGTGGCGCAGGGTGAGCAGTGATTTGCGGCCGATGTCCAGGGTGAGGTGTTCGGCGCCGCTGGCCAGCAGCGGTTCGACCAGCCGCCCACCGGCAGACACGACGATGGCCCGGTGGCCGGCGGCAACCAGGGCGGAGGCGATTTCAAGGGTGGAGCGTTCAACCCCGCCGGAGTGCAGCGCCGGCAGCAGCTGCACCACGGTCAGTCGGCGCACGGACGCAGCCGTGGCTCAGTCGGCCAGCACGAACACGGCGCCGCAGTACGGGCACTTGGCCTCGCAGTTGGGCTCGTCTTCGATCGGCAGGTACACGCGCGGGTGGGAGTTCCACAGCGCCATTTCCGGAGTCGGGCAGCTCAGCGGCAGGTCGACGCGGTGCACGGTGTAGCGCTTCTCGGCGTTGGCGGGCGCAGTGGCGGTATGGCTCATGGCGTGGACACACAAAGGAATTGCGAAGGTGTCGATTCTAGCACCCGGCGCTGCGGCATCGCCGCTGCGGCCGACGGCGGCATGCCGGGGCGATGCGTATTGCCGGGAGACAACACCGTTCTTTTTAAATCGATCCAAACACACTGTCAACCACGTCAGGATCGGGTGGTTTTTCAGTGTTTGGATCGAACTAAATGGCACTTGCCAGCGTCCCCATGCCTGTTGCAGCATCGGACCGGTTCGATTCCTGCCCCGATCGCATGGCCCGTCCCCCCGCCGGACCTGCATCGCCCTCCTGTCCGCCGCTGGCGGCCGGGGTGATGCGGTCTGCCGTGGTCGCCGATGCGGGCTCTGCCTGCCGCCTGCCCTACCCGGGAGTTCCCTGCATGTCCCTGCCCGCTCCGCGCCCCGCCCGCCACGCCCTGCTGCCGCTTGCCCTCGCCATGGCCTGCGCCTCACTCGCCCTGCCCGCGTTCGGCCAGGGCCTGCAGACCTCCTTCGAGCCGGGCCAGCCGTCCCCCTCGGTCGGCAAGCAGGCGCTGCAGGTCGAGATCGGCAACGGTCCGCGCGCGCCGTATGCGGCCAAGGCCGGCGTCGGCTACACCGGCCTGCGCGCGCTGCACTACGCCAGCACCGGCGGCCCCCTGCAGCGGCGCCTGTTCGATACCGACGTGCGCATCGAGGCCGACACCGCGCTGAGCTGGCTGGTACTGCCGGAGATCGTCGGCAAGGACACCGTGGCGTCCACCTACGTCTCGCTGGACCTGGTGCTGGACGACGGCAGCCGGGTCTCGGCCAGCGACGCGCGCGACCAGCACGGCGTGGCGCTGGGCGCGACCGCGCAGGGCGATTCGAAAACGCTGTACCCCCAGCAGTGGGCCCGCAAATCGGTGCGCCTGGGCGACGTCGCCGCGCTGCGTGGGCGCCGCGTGGTGGGCGTCGAACTGCAGGTGGCCAGCGCCGCCGGCGCGCCGGTGTCGGGCTGGATCGACGACGTGCGCCTGGACGCGCAGCCGCGCAGCGCACCACAGCGGCCGTCGGACTGGGTGCTGACCACGCGCGGCACGCAGGCCAACGGCACGTTCTCGCGCGGCAACAATTTCCCGGCCACGGCGGTGCCGCACGGGTTCAACTTCTGGACCCCGGTCACCGATGCCGGCGCGCTGAACTGGCTGTACCGCTGGAACGAACAGAACGATGCCAGCAACCGTCCACGCCTGCAGGCGCTGGCGCTCAGCCACCAGCCCAGCCCGTGGATGGGCGACCGCCAGACCTTCCAGGTGATGCCCTCGGCCAGCCGTGGCGTGCCCGAGGCCGACCGCGGCAAGCGTGCGCTGGCCTTCTCGCACGACAATGAACGTGCGCGTCCCTACCGTTACGACGTGCGCTTCGACAATGGCATCGCCGCAGCAATCGCCCCGACCGACCACGCCGCGTTGTTCCGCTTCGAGTTCCCGGAAAAAGGCGACGCCAACCTGCTGTTCGACAACGTCGATGCGCGCGGCGGGCTGACCCTGGACGCGGCCACGCAGACCTTGTCCGGCTACACCGATACCCGCAGCGGCCTGTCCAACGGTGCCACCCGCATGTACGTGGTGGCCAGCTTCGACACACCCTGGCGCAGCAGCGGGCAGATCGACACCGGCCGTGCCACCGGCTACATCAAGTTCGATGCCGGCAGCGACCGCCGGGTGAACATGCGCATCGCCACGTCGCTGATCTCCCTCGAGCAGGCGCGCCACAACCTGGCACTGGAACTGGCCGCCACCGACGACCTTGAGCGCGTGGCCGCACGCGCGCAGGACGCCTGGGATGCGCGCCTGGCGCCGTTCGACATCGGCGATGCCAGCGACGACCAGAAGACGACGCTGTATTCCAGCCTGTACCGGCTGTATCTGTACCCCAACTCCGGCCATGAAAACGCCGGCACCGCCGCCGCGCCCGACTGGCGTTACGCCAGCCAGGCCAGTGCCGCCGACGACAACACCGACGGCAGCGCCACGCGCAGCTTCGCCCCGATCCGCGACGGCAAGGTGTACGTCAACAACGGCTTCTGGGATACCTTCCGCACCACGTGGCCGGCGTATGCGTTGTTCACCAAGGACGACGCCGGCGCGCTGGTGCAGGGCTTCCTGGAGCAGTACCGCGCCGGTGGCTGGGTCGCGCGCTGGTCCTCGCCGGGCTATGCCGACCTGATGGTGGGCACCAGTTCGGATGTGGCCTTCGCCGACGCATGGCTGAAGGGCATCGGCGGCTTCGATCCAGAGGAGGCCTATGCGGCGGCGCTGAAGAACGCCACCGTGGTGCCGCCGGATCGCCACGTCGGGCGCAAGGGCATGGACCGTTCCACCTTCCGCGGCTATGCCAGCGCCGAGGTGCATGAAGGGATGTCGTGGACGATGGAAGGGGCGCTCAACGACTTCGGCATCGCCAACATGGCCCAGGCGCTGGCCAAACGCGCAACCACGGCTGCCGCGCGCGAGCGCTATACCACCGAGGCCGACTACTTCAGCCACCGAGCGGGCACCTACGCCACGCTGTTCGATCCGGCGGCCGGCTTCTTCCAGGGCCGCACTGCCGACGGCCAATGGCGGCTGGCCGCCAAGGACTACGACCCGCGCGTGTGGGGCCATGACTACACCGAATCCAACGGCTGGACGTTCGCCTTCACTGCCGCGCACGACGGCGAAGGCCTGGCCGGGCTGTACGGCGGCCGCGACAAACTTGCGGCCAAGCTGGACGAATTCTTCGCCACCCCGGAAACCGCCGACCCGGCGTTTGCCGGCTCCTATGGCGGCACCATCCATGAGATGACCGAAGCGCGCGATGTGCGCATGGGCATGTACGCGCACAGCAACCAGCCGGCGCACCACATCCCGTGGATGTACCTGTATGCCGGGCAGCCATGGAAGACCCAGCAGCATGTGCGCGAGATCCTGTCGCGGCTGTACGTGGGCAGCGAGATCGGCCAGGGCTACCCCGGCGATGAGGACAACGGCGAAACGTCGGCGTGGTACGTGCTGGCCTCGCTGGGCCTGTATCCGCTGCGCATGGGCTCGCCCGAGTACGCGATCGGCTCGCCGGCGTTCCGCCACGCCCGGGTCGAACTGCAGGGCGGCGCGGTGCTGACCGTCAATGCGCCGGACAACTCGCGCGAGAACGTGTACGTGCAGTCGTTGAAAATCAACGGCAAGCCGTGGAGCAAGACCTGGGTACCGCACGAGGTGATCGCCAAGGGCGCCACGCTGGATTTCGTGATGGGGCCCAAGCCCTCCCCGTGGGGCAGCGGCCCGGACGATGCGCCGCGCTCGCTCACCGCGCGCGGCCAACGCCCTTCCCTGCTGCATGACCTGCTCGGCGGCGGTGCGCGTGCGCAGGGTGCCGATGGACGGGCGCTGCAGGCGCTGGTCGATGACGATGCCGGCACCGTGGTGCCGCTGGGTGCCGGCACGGTGTCATTCACCGGGGTCAGCGACGGCGTGCCATCGATGTACACGCTGACCAGTGGCAACGCCCCGATCCGCGGCGGCGAGTGGACGCTGGAAGCGCGCCGCAGCGGTGGCCGCTGGATCACGCTGGACCAGCGCCGTGGCGAGGACTTCGCCTGGGCGCAGCAGACCCGTCCGTTCGGCATCGCCACGCCGGGCCGTTACGCCGAGTACCGGTTGCGCATCGCCGGGCCTGGGCGGATGCAGCTGGCCGAGGTGGAATTGCTGGCGCCGGTTGGGGAACGTTGAGGATGGGCGCGATGGCGTTCTGCAGGTCGATGGCCGATGGGGTCATGGGGAGCCGGCCAGCGGCCGGCACTACCGGGGTGCTGATGCTGGCGTTGGTGGCGTTCGATGCCGCGGCGTTCGAGGGCAGCCAGCAGCGCGAGGGGGTGACGCTGACCTACCGCGATCCGGGCGATGCGCTGGATGCGACGCTGCGCGGCCGGATCATCGAGACGTTCTTCGCGGCCTATCTGCGCGAACGCGCCGATTTCCATCCGGGCGCACCGGCGCAGGCGCGCATCGTGATCGACCCGGCGTACGACGGCGTCGCCTTTGTCGGCGAAGGCGACGGGGCCGCCACCATCACCATCAACCCGGGCTGGTTGGCCACACATCCAGACGACGTGGACCTGGTGACCCATGAGGCGATGCACATCGTGCAGGGCTACCCCGAGTACGCCAACGAACGCGTGCCCGGCTGGCTGGTGGAAGGCATCGCCGATTACGCACGCGACCGCTATGGTCGGCACAACGCGGCGGCCGGCTGGGCGCTGCCGACGGCGGTGAAGGACGGGCAGCGTTTCGATACCGGTTACCGGGTCACCGGTGCGTTTCTGAAGTGGAGCGAGGACCAGCATCCCGGGCTGGTAAAGGCGCTGGATGCGGCGTTGCGCGAGGGGCGCTATGCGCCGGCCTTGTGGACGCAGCGCACCGGGATGGCGTTGCCGGCGCTTTGGGCGGCATACGTGAAGGCGCGTTGATGTGGTGCTGGGCACCTATCGTAGAGGGGTGCTTGTCTTGCCGATCGCGCATTTGGAGGAGCCGGCCAGCGGCCGGCACTACCGGGGCTCAGCGCCGTAGCCGGCCAGCGGGCGGCACTGATGGGACTCAGCGCGCGCCGACCAGGCCGGCGTACAGCGCGAACAGCTGCTGGAAATAGCGTTTCGTCGTTCGACTGCGCATGGGACTACTCCGGGCTGGCCATTGGGGGTCTGGTCGGGCCCAGGGCGGCGGGAGCCGGTGGCCCTCCGCCGCGGCCGGGCCGCGTGGGGGTATTGGGCCTTGCGGAGGTTGCAGGGCGGTGACGGCCGGGCTACGGGACTATTGATCGGCAACGTCGCCGTCGGGGTAGCCATCGGCATATCGATCGGGGACGTAGCCATCGGCGTAGATTCACGCCATGGGTGGATACCGCGCGCAGCGCGGTCCAGGTGTCCAGGTGTCCAGGCCCGCAGCATCCACGCGTGGGGGTTCTGGCCGGCGTTGAACGCACGCCGAAGCCGCCTGGTGACGCGCAGGATGCGGGGCGAAGTGCATCCACGCATGGCGTGGCGCTACCTGTTTCGCTTCGCGAAACCAAAACGCGCCCCGAAGGGCGCGCTTTGAAAGCTGGAGCCTAAAAGAGCGGCGCGTTACGCCCCGTTCTTTTCGGCCTCCAGCTGCTTGCGGATCTGCGCATCGACTGCGGCGATCGCGGTCATGTTGAGCACGCGGCGCGAGGTGGCGCTGGTGGTCAGGATGTGCACCGGCTTGGCCACGCCCATCAGAATCGGGCCGATCGCCACGCCATCGGTGAACACGCGCACCAGGTTGTAGGCGATGTTGGCCGCTTCCAGGTTGGGCAGCACGAACAGGTTGGCGCGGCCCTTCAGCGTGCTGTTGGGCAGCAGCTTCTGGCGCAGCGCTTCGTCCCATGCGGTGTCGCCCTGCATTTCGCCGTCCACGTTCAAGCGCGGGTTGCGCTTGAGCAGCAGGCCACGCACGGCGCGCATCTTCAACGCGTCCTTGGAATCGTGGCTGCCGAAGTTGGAGTGCGACAGCAACGCCACCTTCGGCTCGATCCCGAACAGCTTCATGCGGTAGGCCGCCTGCAGCGTCGCTTCGCAGATCTGCTCGGCGGTCGGGTCTTCCTGCACGTGGGTGTCCACGAAGAAGAACACGCCGTGCTGGTTGATCACGCCGGTCATGGCCGAGGTGGAGGTCACCTTGGATTCCAGCGGCAGCACGCTGCGTACATAACCCAGTTTCTTGTGGAAGCGGCCGACCACGCCGGTGAGCATCGCATCGGCTTCGCCACGGGCCACCATCACCGCCGCGATCAGTGTCGGGCGCGAGCGCATCAGGTTCTTGGCCGCGGCCACGGTCACGCCGCGACGGCCGGTGAGGTTGTGGTAGTACTGCCAGTACTCGTTGAAACGCGGGTCGTCGTTGATGTTGGTGATGCCGAAATCGACCTCGGCCTTCATCCGCAGACCCAAGCGCTCGATGCGCGATTCGATCACGTCCGGGCGGCCGATCAGGATCGGGAACGCCAGGCCTTCGTCGACCACGTTCTGCACCGCGCGCAGCACCACTTCTTCTTCGCCTTCGGCATACACCACGCGCTGCTTGTCGGCGCGCGCACGGTCGTAGACCGGCTTCATCATCAGGCTGGTGCGGTAGACGAACTGGGCCAGCTTCTCGCGGTAGGCGCCCATGTCGGCGACCGGACGGGTAGCTACGTCCGAATCCATCGCGGCCTGGGCCACGGCGGCCGACAGCTCCACCAGCAGGCGGCGGTCGAACGGACGGGGGATCAGGTAATCGCGGCCGAAGCTCGGGGTTTCATCGCCATAGGCCGAGCCCAAGTCGCTGGCCTCGCGGCGCGCCATCGCGGCAATGGCGTGCACGCAGGCGATCTTCATTTCTTCGTTGATCGCCGTGGCGCCCACGTCCAGCGCCCCGCGGAACAGGTACGGGAAGCACAGCACGTTGTTGATCTGGTTCGGGTAATCCGAACGACCGGTGCCGATGAGCGCATCCGGACGTACCGAACGGGCCACTTCCGGCATGATTTCCGGGGTCGGGTTGGCCAGGGCGAAGATCACCGGATCCTTGGCCATGGTTTTGACCATGTCCGCCGTGAGGATGCCCGGGGCCGACAGGCCGAGGAAGATATCCGCGCCGTCGACGATCTCGGCCAGCGTGCGCTTGTCGGTGTCGCGTGCGTAACGCGCCTTTTCCGGGTCCAGGTCGGTGCGGCCGGTGTGGATCACGCCGTCGCGGTCGAAGGCCAGGATGTTCTCCGGCTTCAGGCCCAGCGAAACCAGCATGTTGACGCAGGAGATGCCCGCCGCGCCCATGCCGGTGGTGGCCAGCTTGATGTCTTCGATCTTCTTGCCGGTCACGACCATGGCGTTGAGCACGGCCGCACCGACGATGATCGCGGTGCCGTGCTGGTCGTCATGGAACACCGGGATGTTCATCCGCTCGCGCAGCTTGCGCTCGACGATGAAGCATTCCGGCGCCTTGATGTCTTCCAGGTTGATGCCGCCGAAGGTCGGCTCCAGCGAGGCGATGATGTCGACCAGCTTGTCCGGGTCGTTCTCGTCGATCTCGATGTCGAACACATCGATGCCGGCGAACTTCTGGAACAGCACGCCCTTGCCTTCCATCACCGGCTTGCCGGCCAGCGGGCCGATGTTGCCCAGGCCCAGCACGGCGGTACCGTTGGAGATGACGGCGACGAGGTTGCCGCGCGCGGTCAGCTCGCTGGCCTGCTGCGGGTCGGCCATGATCGCTTCGCAGGCGTGTGCCACGCCCGGCGAATAGGCCAACGACAGATCGCGCTGGGTCAACATCGGCTTGGTCGCGGTGACCTTGATCTTGCCGGGCGGCGAGAGCCGGTGATAGTCGAGGGCTGCCTGTTTGAAATCTTCGTTGGACATCGCTTTCTGCAGATGAATGGGCGAGAGGAACAGGGGATCATACCCCCGTTGGCGTGGATGGACCTGTCGCTACGCTGTCGCGGCCATGCTGCAACTGCACATATTTCCAGCCGTTCGGCAGCGTATGCAGGCAGCGTGGCGCACGCCGATGACAGGTCGCATCACTGCTGTGGCAGCGATAAAAAAGCAGGGCCCGCCATCCAGGGGGAGTGGGCAGGCCCTGCAACACACACAAACGCAAGCGGGTTCAGTGCGCCGACGCGGTCAGCGGCGACGGCAGGTCGTCGGTGGTCAATGCCGGCAGTTCGGCCTCGCGGCCATCCAGCGCCATCGCCAGGCGATCGCGGTCCAACGCGCCTTCCCAGCGCGACACCACCACGGTGGCCACGGCATTGCCGATGAAGTTGGTCAGCGAGCGACATTCGCTCATGAAGCGGTCCACGCCGAGGATCAGCGCCATGCCGGCCACCGGCACTTCCGGCACCACCGCCAGGGTGGCGGCCAGGGTGATGAAACCGGCACCGGTGACGCCGGCGGCGCCCTTGGAGCTGAGCATCGCCACCAGCAGCAGCGCGATCTGGTGGCCCAGGGTCAGTTCGGTGTTGGTGGCCTGGGCGATGAACAGCGCGGCCAGGGTCATGTAGATGTTGGTGCCATCCAGGTTGAACGAGTAGCCGGTCGGGACCACCAGGCCCACCACCGACTTGGCGCAGCCGGCGCGCTCCATCTTCTCCATCAGCGAGGGCAGCGCCGATTCGGACGAGGAGGTGCCCAGCACCAGCAGCAGCTCGGCCTTGAGGTAGCGGGCCAGCTTGAACACCGAGAACCCGCACAGGCGGCAGACCACGCCCAGGATGACGGCCACGAACAGGAACGCGGTGAGGTAGAACGAGCCCACCAGCCAGGCCAGGTTGATCAGCGACCCCACCCCGTATTTGCCGATGGTGAAGGCGATGGCACCGAAGGCGCCGATCGGGGCGGCCTTCATCAGGATGTGCACCAGGCGGAACACCGGGGCGGTCAGCGCCTCCAGGAAGGTCAGCACCGGGCGGCCCTTCGCACCAGTGAGGGCCAGCGCAATGCCGAACAGCACCGCCACGAACAGCACCTGCAGGATGTTGCCGTCTACGAAGGCGCTGACCAGGGTGGCCGGAATGATGTCCATCGCAAAGCCGGTCAGGGTCAGCTCGTGGGATTTCTCCACGTATCTGTGGACCGCGGTCTGGTCCAGGTCGGCCGGGTTGATGTTCATGCCGGCACCGGGCTGCACCACGTGCGCCACGATCATGCCCACGATCAGGGCCAGGGTGGAGAAGAACAGGAAGTAGGCCATCGACTTGGCGAACACCCGGCCCACGGTGCGCAGGTGGGTCATGCCGGCGATACCGGTGACGATGGTGAGGAAGATCACCGGGGCGATGATCATCTTCACCAGCTTGATGAAGGCATCACCGAGCGGCTTGAGCGATTCGGCGAAGGCCGGCTCGAAGTGGCCGAGGACGGCGCCCAGGACGATCGCCACGACCACCTGGAAATACAGCTGGCGGTAGAAGGGCAGCGGCTTGGCCGACAGCGCGGCGGCGGTGGGTACGTGCATGGCGGACTCCGGGAAAGCGGTGTTGTTGCGTCCGGCCCGCACGGCAGCAGCAGGCCAGTTCCAAGGAAACCCCGTCGCGGCGCCGGAACAGGCAGGGCGGCGGGGGATGGACGCATTTGTACGCGCGAGTCACCGCCACGCAGATAACCTATTGGTACTAGCCCCCCGGTTCAGGCAGCGATGGGTGCCTACACTGCGCCCATCCCGCCCTCCCCCACGGCGGCTGGTGACCGCGCGCAGCCCTGAAGGGCAACAGTTTCCGGCGCTGCGGCCGTTGTTGTCCTGTCCGCTTCAATGAACCCAGAGAGCTGCTCCTCCATGCGCCCGACCCCGACCCTGCTGGCCCTGTGCCTGGCTGCCACCCCCGCCCTGGCCTCGGCGGCCGATTTCGACAACTGGCCGACCAAGGTCGCCTTCAGCGATGGCACCGAACTGGCCGCCACCGCCAACATCGCCTACGACTACAACGATTTTTCCTCGGCCAGCGGCATCGAAGACGATGACGCGGTGCGCCGCAAGGAATTCGGCGCCACCCTGAAGAAGAAGGGGGTGTACGACGCGATGGTGTACTACGACTTCCAGGCCGACACCTGGCTGGACGTGTTCGTGCGCGTTGAAAGCAAGGCCTTCTTCGGCAGCGACATCGGCCGCTTCCGCTTCGGCTACATGAAGACCCCGGTCGGCCTGGACGCCAACACTTCCTCGCGCGCCGGCAGCTTCCTGGAAACCGCGCTGCCCGTGCAGGCCTTCTACGCAGGCCGCCGCACCGGCGTGGAGTGGGTGCTGGAGCGCCCGCAGTACCTGCTGCAGGCCGGCGCCTACGGCGGCAAGGACCTGCAGGGCGACAACCCCGGCACCACGCAGGCCGTGCGTGCGGTGTGGACCCCGATCAAGGCCGCCGGCGACGTGCTGCACCTGGGCCTGGCCTACTCGCAGGAAAACCCGCGCGGCTACCGCGATGGCCGCGACGTGCACCATGAAGCCAGCGCGCGCCTGCGCGCTCGTCCGGAAGCCGGCCTGACCGACATCCGCCTGGTCGACTCCGGCGCACTGGCCACTGCCGACCAGATCCGCCGCACCGGCCTGGAAGGCATCTGGATCCGTGGCCCGTTCTCGCTGCAGGCCGAAGCCCTGCAGACCACCGTCACCCGCCAGGGCAAGCCGGACTACACCGGCGACGGCCAGTACGCCATGGCCAGCTGGGTGCTCACCGGGGAATCGCGTCCGTACAACGCCGGCGCGGTGGCCAACATCAAGCCGGCCCATGACTACGGCGCGGTGGAACTGGTGGCCCGTTACAGCCGCCTGGACCTGGACGACGCCGATGTTTTCGGTGGCCGCCAGCACGACTGGACCTTGGGCGCCAACTGGTACCTCACCAGCCACTTCAAGTTCCAGGCCAACTACGTGAAGGCCGACGCCAGCCGTCGCGGCGTGCATACCCAGCCGGACATCTTCGAACTGCGCGCGCAGATGCACTTCTGATCGGGCCCATCGCGGCGGGTG
>NZ_JBFULO010000009.1:0-26349 GCF_054049855.1 Stenotrophomonas sp. P5_B8
TCCATGACTCGTCTCCACGCGTTCTCGCGCGAACAACTGCTGGCCAGCGCCCGCGGTGAACTGTTCGGCCCGGGCAGCGGTCGCCTGCCCAACGATCCGATGCTGATGTTCGATCGCATCACCGACATCCGCGACGACGGCGGCCCACACGGCAAGGGACTGGTGCGCGCCGAACTGGATATCCGCCCGGACCTGTGGTTCTTCGGCTGCCATTTCATCGGCGACCCGGTCATGCCCGGCTGCCTCGGCCTGGATGCCATGTGGCAGCTCACCGGCTTCTATCTCACCTGGCTCGGCGCCCCCGGCCGCGGCCGCGCCCTGGGCTGCGGGGAAGTGAAGTTCACCGGACAGGTGCTGCCCGAAGCGAAGCTGGTGAGCTATGAAATCGACATCACCCGCGTCATCAACCGCAAGCTGGTGATGGCCCAGGCCGACGCCCGCATGCTGGTGGACGGCCGTGAAATCTATTCCGCCAAAGACCTCCGCGTAGGTCTGTTCACCTCCACCGAGAACTTCTGATGCGTCGCGTCGTCATTACCGGAATGGGCATCACCTCGTGCCTGGGCAACGATCTGGACACCGTGTCCGCCGCACTGCGTGAAGGCCGTCCCGGCATCCGCAATCTGCCGGACCATGCCGAAGCCGGCCTACGCAGCCACGTCGGCGGCAACATCGAACTGGACCTGGACGCGCAGATCGACCGCAAGCTCAAGCGCTTCATGAGCGATGCCTCGGCCTATGCCTACATCGCCATGCGCGATGCGATCGCCGATGCCGGTCTGGACGCGGCGCAGGTCGCCAACCCGCGCACCGGCCTGATCGCCGGCTCGGGCGGTGGTTCCAGCCAGTGGCAGGTCGAATCGGCCGACATCCTGCGTGCGCGTGGCGTGCGCAAGGTCGGCCCGTACATGGTCCCGCGCACGATGTGCTCCACGGTGTCGGCATGCCTGGCCACCGCGTTCCAGATCAAGGGCCTGAGCTACTCGCTGTCCGCGGCCTGCGCGACCTCCGCCCATTGCATCGGCGCGGCCGCCGACCTGATCCGCCACGGCGCCCAGGACGTGATGTTCGCCGGTGGTGGTGAAGACCTGCACTGGTCGATGAGCGTGATGTTCGACGCCATGGGCGCGCTGTCCACCCGCTTCAACGAGACCCCTGCCTCGGCCTCGCGCCCGTACGACAAGGACCGCGATGGCTTCGTCATCGCCGGTGGTGGCGGCATGCTGGTGCTGGAAGATTACGACCACGCCGTGGCCCGTGGCGCACGCATCTACGCCGAGCTGGTCGGCTACGGTGTCACCTCCGATGGCGCCGACATGGTGGCCCCGTCCGGTGAAGGCGCGGTGCGCTGCATGAACATGGCGATGGCCAACCTGTCCGGCCCGATCGATTACCTCAACACGCACGGCACCTCGACCCCGCTGGGCGATGTCACCGAGCTGAAGGCCGTGCGCGAGGTGTTCGGCGAAGCGATCCCGCCGCTGTCCTCGACCAAGGCGCTGTCCGGCCATTCGCTGGGTGCGGCAAGCGTGCACGAAGCGATCTACTGCCTGCTGATGATGCGCGACGGTTTCATCGCCGGCTCGGCCAACATCGGCGAGCTCGATCCGCTGGTGGAGGGCTTCCCGATCGTGCGCCAGAGCCAGGATGCGCAGTTGAACACGGTGATGTCCAACAGCTTCGGTTTCGGCGGCACCAACGCGGCGCTGGTCTTCGGCCGGGTGTGATGCGCGGTTGATGCAGTGATGAAAAAGCCCGGCCACTGCGCCGGGCTTTTTGCCTTGGGTCCGGCGGTCGTGCTTCGGGCAGGAAAGGCAGCCGAGCATGGCTCGGCTCTACCGAAACGTTCCGCAGCAGGCCACATGACCGGACGCCGTGCGGGCAATCCCGCACCACGCGTGGACGGATCACGCGCCGGCAATCCCGCACCACGTGTGGACGGATCACGCGCCGGTAATCCCGCACCACGCGTGGGCGGATCGCGCGCCGGTAATCCCGCATCACGCGTGGACCGATCACGCGCCRGTAATCCCGCACCACGTGTGGACGGATCACGCGCCGGCAATCSCGCATCACGCGTGGACCGATCACGCGCTGGTAATCCCGCAYCACGCGTGACCGGTAGTGCCGAGCCATGCTCGGCAACCGCGCGCAGCGCGGCACACGCAYCCGAMGCCRMCATYCRTCAAACCRSCRTCGGCGTTGCCGGCGTAGCWTCTGCCCGTCGCGCTCGGTCCGGCGGTCATGATSCCGGCAGGAAMRGCAGCCGAGCRTGGCTCGGCTCTACCGTAGATGCGGCAGCAGCAGCGCGTGCGCGTCTACCAGCGAACCGACGATGCGGTGGCCCAGCGCGCGCAGTTCCTCGTCGGGATGGACCAGGTCGGGCACCTGGATCGCGGTCATGCCCGCGCCCACCGCCGCGCGGATACCCGCCGGCGAATCTTCCAGCGCCAGGCAGCGCGCTGGCGCCTTGCCCAGTTTCTGCGCAGCCAGCAGGTAGATGTCCGGCGCCGGCTTGGGATGGGCGACGTCGCTGCTGGTCACCACCACGTCGAAGAAATCCAGCAACCCGGACGCCGCCAACTTGCGCGATGCCCGCGGCTGCCGCGTCGAGGTCGCCACCGCGCGCGGCACGTCGTGCTCGCGCAACAGCTGCAGCAGTTCCAGGATGCCCGGCCGCAACGGCAGCCCGGCGTGCGTGCGTTGTTCGTAAAGGTCGTGGCAGCGCGCGAACAGCGCCGCCACCTGGTCCGCATCGATGCGCTCCAGCAGCAGGCATTCGCAGTCGCGATCACCCAGCCCGACCATGCGCAGCCAGAAGCCGTCCTCGAATGGCAGCCCCCGTTCCTGCGCGGCCTGGGACCAGCACTCGACCGACACCCGCTCGCTGTCGATCATCAACCCATCCATGTCGAAGATGACCGCGTCAGGCAGGAACGGCAGCGCAGCGATCTGGCTCATGGCACGTCGAACAGGGTTTCCAGGTCGGCAGCATCCAGCGTGCGCCACTGGCCTTCTTCCAGCCCGTCCAGCGACAACCCACCAATGCGGCTGCGGTGCAGCGCCTCGACATGGTTGCCGACCGCAGCGAACATCCGCCGCGCCTGGTGGTAGCGGCCTTCATGCAGCACCAGCTGCGCCTGGCGCGGGCCGTTCACGTGCAGCTCGGCCGGCAGCAGCGGCTTGTCGTCCGATTCCAGCAACAGGCCGCCACTGGCAAAGCGCGCGGTTTCATCGCCGCGCAGGTCTTCGGCCAAGGTCACCTCATAGGCCTTGTCCAGGCGTGATTTGGGCGACACGATCCGGTGCAGCAGCGCGCCGTCGTCGGTCATCAGCAGCATGCCGCTGGTGTCCCGGTCCAGCCGGCCCACCGAGGACAGCACCGGCGCGCGCTCGCGATACCGCGGCGGCAGCAGGTCGTAGATCAACCGACCCTTGTCCTTGGTCGAACAGGTGTAACCGCGCGGCTTGTGCAGCATCAGGGTCAGCCCCTGCGGGGGGTCCAGCGGCTCGCCCTCGACCCGGATCGCCTCGTGCGCGATCACGTCATCGGCATACAGCACCTCGCCGTCGGCATCGGTGACCAGGCCGGCGCGGAACATCCCCTGCACCTGCTTGCGGCTGCCATAGCCGAGGTTGGCCAGAAGCTTGACCAGTTTCATGCACGGTCCCAGTTGCGGCCGCGCGGGCTGTCCTTGACCCGGGTCGGCTCGCGGGTGCGGCCGGTGTCCTTGGCCTTGGTCGCCTGGATCAGCTTGAAGCCGTCACGTTCGGCGGCCACGCGGACCTGGCCGAAGCTGTCGTTGAGGATCTGCTCGTACGGCAGGTGGCGGTTGGCCACCAGCCACATCCGCCCACCCGGGCGCAGCGCCTGCGCGGCCACGGCGATGAAACGCTGGCCGATGTCGGGGCGGTCGGCACGCGACGGAGTGTGGAACGGCGGGTTGGTGACGATGAAGTCGTACTGGCCTTCGATGCCGGCGGTGACGTCCTGCCAGTGGTAGGCCAGCGCCGCGGGCTTGTTCAGCGCGCACAGGTTCTCGCGCGCCAGCGCCAGGGCGCGGCCTTCGGCCTCGAACAGGTCCAGCCCGGTCACGCCCGGGCAGCGCGCCAGCACTTCAGCCGACAGGTAGCCAAAGCCGGCGCCCAGGTCGGCGCCTCGGCCGGCCAGGTCGGCCGGCAGCTGCTCCACCAGCAGCGCCGAGGCCGGGTCGATGCGGTCCCAGGCGAAGATGCCCGGACGGCTCTGGAAGCGGCCGCCCAGGATCGCCCGCGGCGCGTCCAGGGTCGCCCAGCGCTGGGCCAGCGCGGCGTCGTGCTGGCCGTTCAGCGGCGCGGTCCAGTAGGCGCGGCAGTGGTTCTTGGTCAGCTTGCCGCCCAGGCCGGCCAGCTCCTGCAGGTCGCCTTCACCGGAGCGCGCGCCTTCATTGTTGTGCTGGCAGGCCACCACCACGCCACCCGGCGCGGTCAGGGCCAGCGCCCGGGCGAACAGGGCCCGGGCTTCCTCGCGCTGGCGCGGCGGCAACACCAGCACCACGGCGTAGCGGGTGGTGTCGCTGGCCAGCTGCTGCTCGTCGCGCACGGTCCAGCCGCTGGCTTCCAGCGCGTCGGCGAACGGTCGGAAGCTCTGCTCGCAGACCAGCTGGCCCGGCTGGGCATGTTCGCGCAGCGGCCAGCCATCGCGGGCGCGCAGGAACAGCACCGGGCCGGCGGGCCAGGACAGCACGCCACTGGCGAACGGCAGGAACAGGGTTTCCAGGGGAGCGTCGTGCTGGGCAGCCATCGGGAGGCACATCTTGAAAGGAGACGGCCATTCTACCGGTTCGCCCGGATCGGCCCCGCCCCGGGCCGATTTGCGTTTATTCAACGCCGCGTTGATCCCCTGCCAACATCCCAACCGTCAGGGTGGAGGCTCACTTGCGATGGAGATGGCTCATGCGTGCATTGTTTGTCGGTGGCGTAGTCGACAACAGCGAGATGGACATGGAGGGCGCGCAGCCGCCAGTGCATTACCCGCAGGACAGCGGCGGCGGCCACTCGCGCTACCGCCTGCACCAGGTGGGCAAGCAGGCCGACGGCAGCGTGGCCTATGCGGTATACGGCGCGCCGGACATGGCCGATGACGAGGTGGCGCGGGTGGCCGACGAACGCGCTTACGCCCGCCGGTTCGAGGCCGAGCCGGAGGTGTTCCAGCACTGAGCCGGCCCGTCTGATCCGGCGTATTCGAGCCGGATCAGCCCAGGCAGCTTGCCGCCCGTCATTCCACCGGCGGCAACTGCCGGATCGCGGCGATCCGGTCCAGCCACACCAGGTGCTGCTGCACCGGGGCATCCAGGTCGTCCAGACGCAGCTGGCCGTTGCTGCCCTCGTTCTCGTCGGCGTCGCGGTACTGCTGAAGCGTCGGCTGCACCGCGACCGTGCCCAGCACGCGGCTGCCATCGTCGAGGGTCACTTCGACCCGGGTTTGACCGTGCAGCTGCGGCAACAGTGCTTCAAGGGCGGCGATCCGCGCCGGATCGGTGTGGATGGTGGGGGCATAACGGGACATGTGGACTCCTGTGGCGTACCCGGTCGATTGTGGGCATGCCGCCGTCAACGGTCCGGCAAAGCACGTCGCTGGTTGCCGAGCACGCTGCGCACGGCCGAGACCAGTTGGGCCACCGAATACGGCTTGGCCACGTGCTCCTGGAAGCCCGAGGCCAATGCGCGCTTGCGGTCATCGGCGCGGGCCAGCGCCGTCACCGCCACGGCGGGCAACGCGTCCGCTTCCACGCCGATGTCTTCGCGCAGGGTCCGCACCAGGCCGTAACCGTCCATGCCGGGCATGCCGATATCGGTCAGCAGCACGTCGATGCCGGTGTGGCCGCCCTGGTCGAGCAGCGCCAGAGCTTCACCGGCCGAAGTCGCTGCGGTGACTTCCGCGCCCTGCTCCTCCAACAGCCGGCGCAGGTACTCCAGCACTTCGGGTTGGTCTTCCACCGCCAGCAGGCGCAGGCCCTTGAGCGGATACGGCTCGATGATCTGTTCGCCGATCGGCCCGCTGAATACCTCGCGCAGCGGGCGACCATCGGCCTGCGGCTGGTAGTGCGGCAAGCGCACGGTGAACGTGGCGCCGTGGCCAGGGCCTTCGCTGGCGGCCGACACCGCGCCGCCGTGCAGTTCAACCAGCTGTTGGGCGATCGCCAGCCCCAGTCCCAGCCCACCATGACGCCGCGTGGTGGTGCCATCGGCCTGGCGGAAGCGGCTGAACAGGTGACGCAGGAATTCCGGGGCGATGCCGTCACCGGAGTCGGCCACGCTGATCGACCAGTGGCCGCCATCGGCGCGCAGGGTCACCGTGACGGTGCCCTCGGCCGGGGTGAACTTGATCGCATTGGAGAGCAGGTTCCACAGCACCTGCTGCAGCCGGGTGGCATCGCCCAGCACCAGCGCCGGTTCCTCGGGCAGCACCAGGCTCATCTCCAGTGCCTTGCCCTCGGCGACCAGCTCCTGGGCACCCATCGCCTCGGTCAGCTGGGCGCGCAGGTCCAGCACTTCCACTTCCAGCTGGACCTTACCCAGCAGCATGCTGCTGAGGTCGAGCATGTCCGAGATCAGGCGCTTCTGCGCCATCGCGCTGTTGGCAATGACGCCCAGGCCCTTGAACAGCGGGCTGGTGTTGTCCACCCGCTGCAGCAGCAGTTCGCTCCAGCCCAGGATGGTGGTCAGCGGGGTACGCAGTTCGTGCGACAGCGTGGCCAGGAACTCGTCCTTCAACCGCGCCATGTTCTCGGCGGCACTGCGTGCGGCGCGCTCGGACTGCAGCAGCTCCTCGCGTGCCATCTCGATTTCGCGGCGCTCGGTCACATCCGGGCTGCTGCCGGCCAGGCCGATGAACCGGCCCATCCGCGAGAAGCGCGGACGCGCGTTCATTTCCAGCCAGCGCCACTGCCCATCCGCGCGGCGGCCGCGTACCAGCGCGTGCATCGAGCGCTGCGCTTTCAGCGCTTCCTGCAGTTCGTAGTCGAACACCGACGCATCGTCGGGATGCACCAGGCCCTGCCAGACCGCTTCGGGTACGCGCTCGTCGCCACCGAAGAACTCGGTGAACGCGCTGTTGACGAACCGGGCGTGGCCCAGCTCGTCCAGCACCCACACCGGCATCGGCAACCCGTCGGCCAGGGCACTGAAACGCGCTTCGCTTTCGGCCAGTTCCACTTCGATCTGCTTGCGGCTGGTGATGTCGAAGAACACCACCGCCACCTGGTTGTCGCCCGGGGCGCCGACGCGCACCGCTTCGACCGAATACCAGCGTCCCAGCGCACGCGCTTCCTGCTCGAACTGCTGGGGTTGGCCGGTCGCGGCAACCTCACCATAGACCTCGAACCATTCGGTTTCGTGCCCCGGCACCACCTCGGTGACGCGCTGCCCAAGTACGCCGATCAGCCCTGTATTTCGCTCGAACGCCTCGTTGAACTCCAAAAACCGGTAATCGACGGCGATCTTGTCCTCAAACAACACCTCGATCACGCAGAAGCCGGCATTCATCTGCTCCAGCATGCTCCGGTACAGGCCGGAATCTGCCGCAGGCGTCATGAAAGGGGAACGTTCAAGGGTGGAAGTGGGCAGGCTGGACAAAGGCGTCAATGGGGCAACTGGCGAAACGGAGGTATACAGCATCTTCCAGACCGCGTATTCGTAGCGTCAAGCGCGGGGTCAGGCGGGTTCGGGTTCTGACGTAGGTGAATTCGCGGCAACCGGGGGCTGCGGCAGGGGGCGTGTCGATTGTCCCACCCGGCGAACAGGAACACACTCAAGCCCGGATCCGTCTGTGATCGTGATCGAGGAGTCGCCATGAACCGCAAACCTTTGGTAGCCGGACTGTTGACCTGCCTGCTGGTGATCGGCTGCGCCAGCGCGGCCCCGCGTTCGGTCACCGATCCCCAGGCACCGCGTGCCTTGAGCGGCGATGGCCCGGTCAAGGTCAGCTGGACCGACCCGGCCCAGTTCACCGAAATCCGCCAGAGCAGCAACCGCTTCGAGGCCGAGCGCGGCGACTGGGTGCAGCAGTTGGCGCAGTACGCGCAGAAGACCGCCGGCAAGCAGTTGCAGCCAGGGCAGACCCTGGAGGTGACCATCACCGACATCAAGCGCGCCGGCGACTACGAGCCCTGGCACGGACCGCGCGGCACCGATATCCGCATCCTGCGCGACGTCTACCCGCCGCGGATCACGCTCAGCTATACCCTGCGTGACGCCCAGGGCCAGGTGCTGGCCGAGGCCGAGCGCAAGCTGTCCGACACCGGCTACCTGCACAACATCGGCATGCAGCGCGATACCGATCCGCTGCGCTACGAGAAGCGGCTGCTGGACGACTGGGCCCAGCGCGACCTGCGCGCCCCGGCCACCGCCAGCAACTGACCCGGATTGCGTAACGCCACGCCATGCGTGGCACTGACGGTGCCCAGCCACGCAGGGCGTGGCTCTACCCGGTTCTCACCCTTGCAGGACGTGCGGCACCCGTTTGACCGCACACGGCAGCTGGTACGCACTGACCCCGCACAGCGGCGCCAGCACATCCAAACGCGGCGATTGGCCCCACAAGGTGACGGTGCTGCCCACCCCGGCCTGCGGCAGGTCGGTGATATCCACGGTGAGCATGTCCATCGATACCCGCCCGATCAGCGTGGCCGCGTGGCCGTCGATCACCACCGGCGTGCCATTGGGCGCGAACTGCGGGTAGCCATCGGCATAACCGAGCGCCACCACGCCCACCCGGGTCGGACGCTGCGCAACGAAGCGCGCGCCATAGCCGACCGGCTCGCCGATACCGATCTCGCGCACGGCGAAGATCTTCGACTGCATGGTCATCACCGGGCGCAGGCGCTCGGTCAACGTCGAGTGCGTGGGCAACGGATTGGCCCCGTACAGCATCAGGCCCGGGCGCACCCAGTCGCTGCGCACGTCCGGCCAGCCCAGCAGCGCCGGTGAGTTGCACAGGCTTGTTTCGCCCGCCAGGCCTTCGATCGCCGCGGCGAAGGTGTCGGCCTGCTCGCGGGTACGCGGGCTGTCCAGTTCATCGGCACGCGCCATGTGGCTCATCAGCACCATCGGCCCGACCTGCGGCAGCGCGCTCAGGCGCGCGTGCGCGGTGCGGAAATCGGCCGGCGACAGGCCGAGACGATGCATGCCGCTGTCCAGCTTCAGCCAGATATGCAGCGTGGCATCGGTGTCGAACGCGGCCACCGCATCGACCTGCCACGGCGCACCGACGGCGAACCACAGGTTGTGCTGCACGATCAGCGGCAGCTCGTCGGCATCGAAGAACCCTTCCAGCAGCACGATCGGCGTGGTAATGCCGGCTTGGCGCAGTTCCAGCGCCTCTTCGATGCAGGCCACGCCGAACGCGTCGGCCTCGCCCTGCAGCGCGCGCGCGCACGCGATGGCACCGTGCCCGTAGGCATCGGCCTTGATCGCGGCCAGCGTCTTGCGGCCACCACCGAGGTCACGGGCGAGGCGGAAATTGGCGCGCAACGCGTCCAGGTCGATCAACGCGCGGGCTGGGCGCATGCTTTGGGCTCACTATGAACAACGGATGCGGCGGTATGGCCGTAACGGAAGATATCCAGGCCTTCGGTGCTGATCTGCGGCTGACGCGCGCTCATCAGGTCGGCCAGGTAACGGCCCGAACCGCAGGCCATGGTCCAGCCCAACGTGCCGTGGCCGGTGTTGAGGAACAGGTTGCGGTACGGGGTGGCGCCGATCACCGGCGTGCCATCGGGGGTGGCCGGGCGCAGCCCGGTCCAGAACTCGGCGCGCGACAGGTCGCCGCCGTGCGGGTACAGATCGCCCACCACCTTTTCCAGGGTGGCGCGGCGGCGCGGCGACAGCGACAGGTCGAACCCGACCACTTCGGCCATGCCACCGACGCGGATGCGGTCGTCGAAGCGGGTGACGGCCACCTTGTAGCTTTCGTCCAGGATGGTCGAGGTCGGCGCCATTGCCGCGTCGGTGATCGGCAGGGTCAGCGAGTAGCCCTTGAGCGGGTACACCGGCAGGCGCAGGCCCAGCGGGTCCACCAGCGAGGGCGAATAGCTGCCGAGCGCGACCACGTAGCGGTCGGCGGTTTCCAGCTTGCCGTCGATGCGCACCCCGGTGATGCGGTCACCATCGGTCTGCAGGCCGGCGATGTCCTGGTCGAAGCGGAACTCAACCCCGGCATCGACGCACATCTGCGCCAGGCGACGGGTGAACAGCTGGCAGTCGCCGGTCTGGTCGCGCGGCAACCACAGCGCGCCGACCAGTTTGTCGGCCACCCCGGCCAGCGCCGGCTCGTGGGCGATGATGCCCTCGCGGTCGAGCACCTTGTAGGGCACGCCGTACTGGGCCAGCACTTCGATGTCCTGCGCCGAGGCGTCCAGCTGCTGTTGGGTGCGGAACAGCTGGGTGGTGCCCAGGTCGCGGCCTTCGAATTCGATGCCGGTCTCGCGGCGCAGCTCGTTCAGGCAGTCGCGGCTGTATTCGGACATGCGCACCATGCGCGCCTTGTTGATCGCGTAGCGCTCGTGGGTGCAGTTGCGCAGCATCTGCGCCAGCCACGCGTACTGGCGCCAATCCAGGCCGGGCCGGATCGCCAGCGGGGCGTGTTCGGAGAACAACCACTTGACCGCCTTCAGCGGCACGCCKGGGGCGGCCCACGGCGAGGTGTACCCGAACGACAGCTGGCCGGCGTTGGCGAAACTGGTTTCCAGCGCCGGACCGGGCTGGCGGTCCACGACCGTGACTTCAAACCCGGCCTGCCGCAGGTACCAGGCACTGGTGGTGCCGATGACGCCGCTGCCAAGGACTAGAACGCGCATGCTGCTTCTCCAACCCGATCATTCCCTGCACTGGAGCGTGCCGGGACCATATTTACGGAAGTATATTCCGGCCAAACCCAGCTTTTCGCCTGTTTTTAGCAGCGATGGCAGGGTATTGTCCTGCCAACCCCCATGCCTGGATGACGCCAATGGCCGTGCGCCCCCGCGAGCTGGACAAGATCGACCGCAAGATCCTGCGCATCCTGCAGGCCGAGGGCCGGATCTCCTTCACCGAGCTGGGCGAACGGGTCGGCCTGTCGACCACGCCCTGCACCGAGCGGGTACGCCGCCTGGAGCGCGATGGCGCCATCACCGGCTACTACGCCAAGCTCGATCCGCACTACCTCAAGGCCAGCCTGCTGGTGTTCGTGGAGATCAGCCTGGCCTACAAGTCCGGCGACATTTTCGAGGAGTTCCGGCGCGCCGCGTTGAAGTTGCCCAACGTGCTGGAATGCCACCTGGTCTCGGGCGATTTCGACTACCTGCTCAAGGCCCGCATCAGCGAGATGGCGTCCTACCGCAAGCTGCTCGGCAGCACGCTGCTGACCTTGCCGCACGTGCGCGAATCCAAGAGCTACATCGTGATGGAAGAGGTCAAGGAAACGTTGATGTTGCCGATTCCGGATTGAGTTGGGCGGCCACCAAACGCGAAAGGCGGCGCGCTTGCGCGCACCGCCTCGGGTCGTGGAATGACGCGCGCGTCAGCGCTGCTGTTTGGAACCGGGGCTGCGCTGGTCCGGCTGCTTGCCGCCCTTCTGGTTCTGCTGGTCCCACTGCTGCTGGTTCTGCTGGCCGGCCTTCTGGTGCTGCTGCTGACTGCCCTGCTGTTCCTGCTGCGGCATCTTCCCGCCCTTCTGGTTCTGCTGGTTGGTCATGATTGCACTCTTCTGAAAAACCTTGGAATACGCCGCATTCCGGCGCACGCACAGGGTTCCGGAAAAACGGTTAATCGCAGGCGAAAAAACAGTGAGCGCAATCGTTGACGCACATGACTGCGGGGCGCGGTTGTGGAGCGTTCATCGATGGCGCGCTGCGCGTGAGGTCATGCTGGCATCGAACGCCGCATCGCTACGGCAGTCGACCGTGGGTCGTCCTTACCGCCAGTTACGGCTTGATCTGCTGGCCGTTGCCGCTGGGGATGGCGTCGTAATACCGGCCGGTACGGGTATCGAGCACGCGGTTGGGGCCGACCTGCTTGGCACCGGGAATGATGCGGCCGTGGCGGTCGTACACCTTGGGCTGCAGGGTCGGGCCCTGGATCGGCTGGGCCGGGCCGTCGCCCTGGGCCTGGATCGGATGAGTCCGCAGCTGCTGCTGGACCTGGCTGTCGGACTTCACCGGCGCCATCTGCCCGGACAGGCTGTCGACCGGGGCCGGACGCACCGGCGTGGGCAGCGGCGTGGGGCTGGGCTGGGTGACCACCACGGGGCGGGTCTTGGTCGGGCTCGGCGGCGGCCCGATCTGCGCCATGGCCGCGGCCGGCAACAGCACCAGCAGCGCAGCGGCGAGGCAGGGGTGGCGGGACATGGCAGGCTCCGGCGGGGATCAGGACTCCACCTTGCACCCACGCGGGTATCAGCACCATGAACATCGCCGATCAAGGCCGCGCGGGTTGAAGCGCCCGCCGCCGGCCCAATCTTGAACCCACCCCCGCGAGGAACCGCCATGACCGCCTTCGATCTCTCTCCCCCCAGCGACGCCCAGCGCCAGGCCCTGGTGGCCGGTCTCAGCGCCGATGAGCGCCGGGTGCTGCTCCAGCACGGCACCGAGGCGCCTTACTGCGGCGTGTTCCTGGACAACAAGCAGGACGGCGTCTATGGCTGCCGCCTGTGCGGGCTGCCGCTGTTCCGTTCCAGCACCAAGTTCGACTCCGGGACCGGCTGGCCGAGCTTCTTCGCCCCGTTCGACCCGGCGCATGTGCGCGAGATCCGCGACATCAGCCACGGCATGATCCGTACCGAGATCGTCTGCGCGCGATGTGACAGCCATCTCGGCCATGTGTTCCCCGATGGTCCACCACCGACCCACGAGCGGCATTGCCTGAATTCGGTCTCGCTGTCGTTCACCCCCAATGGCGAACCCTACCCGGACCCATTGCAGCGCGGCGGCGCCGAAGCCCAGCCCGCGGGTTGACGTCGCGGGCGGCGGACTGAAGCGACCGGCTCGGACCGGTGGGTGCGGGCCGCAGGTCCGCACATCGGCGTCGCAAAAGTGTGACATCGAACAAACGCCCCCTTCAGAAAACCGGGGGACGGGCCGACATGGAGGTATCCCCTACTCCGCGCCGGCCCCATGCTCATCTTCGTTGGATTCCTCATCGTCATCATCAGCGTGCTCGGCGGCTACCTCGGCGCGCACGGCAAGCTGGCCGCCCTGTGGCAACCGTACGAACTGGTCATCATCGGCGGCGCGGCGCTGGGCGCGTTTCTGGTGGGGACCCCGGTCAAGACCGTCAAGCAGACCCTGCAGGCCACCATCGGCGTGTTCAAGGGCCCGGCCTACAAGCAGCAGGACTACATCGACGTCCTGAGCCTGCTCTACGAACTGCTCAACAAGGCCCGCCGCGAGGGCTTCATGGCGCTGGAAGACCATGTCGAGCGCCCGGCCGAAAGCAGCATCTTCGCCAACTACCCCAAGGTGCAGGCCGACCACCACCTGGTCGACTTCATCACCGATTGCCTGCGCCTGATGATCGGCAGCAACATCGAACCGCACGAGCTGGAGCCGCTGCTGGAGATGGAGCTGGAAAAGCACCACGCCGAAGCCATGCAGCCCTCGGCGGTGCTGAACAAGGTGTCCGACGGCCTGCCCGGTTTCGGCATCGTGGCCGCGGTGCTGGGCATCGTGATCACCATGGGCTCGATCGGCGGTGAGATCACCGAGGTCGGCGCGCACGTGGCCGGCGCGCTGGTCGGTACCTTCCTGGGCATCCTGCTGGCCTACGGCTTCGTCAGCCCGCTGGCCGCGGCCGTGGAAGCGCGCGCCGAACAGGACAGCCGTATCTACGAGTCGGTCAAGACCGCCCTGCTGGCCTGCCTGCGCGGCTACAACCCGAAGATCGCCCTCGAATTCGCCCGCAAGACCCTGCCCTCGAACGTGCGCCCGGGTTTCAGCGAATTCGAACAGCACCTCAAGACGGTCAAGTAAGGCACCGCCATGGCCGAGAACAAACCCACCGTCATCGTCCGCCGGGTCAGGAAGGCCGGCCACGCCGCCCATCATGGCGGCGCCTGGAAGGTTGCCTACGCCGACTTCGTCACCGCGATGATGGCCTTCTTCCTGGTGCTGTGGCTGATGGCGGCCACCACCAAGCCCGAGCGCGCGGCCATTTCMGAGTACTTCCGCAACCCCAGCCCGCTGGCGGGGCAGAGTCCGACTGCCGCGCCAGGCATGKCCGGTCCCGGCGGCGCCAGCACCTCGATGATCAAACTGGGCGGGGCCACCGACATTTCGAGGGGCAACAGCAACGACCCGTTCCAGAACCAGCAGGCGGCCAAGCCGGTGCCGCAGACCGAGCGCGAGCGCGAGAAGCAGCAGCTGGAGGYGCTCAAGCAGGAACTGGAAGAAGCGATCAGCAAAAGCCAGGCGCTGGAACCGTTCAAGGACCAGTTGCTGCTGGACCTCACCCCGGAAGGCCTGCGCATCCAGATCGTGGACAAGCAGAACCGGCCGATGTTCGACATGGGCAGCGCCGCGCTCAAGCCGTACACGCGCGACATCCTGCGCGAGCTGTCGCAGTTCATCAACCACGTGCCGAACCGGATCAGCATCACCGGCCACACCGACACCACCGCCTACAACGCCGTGCACGGCTACAGCAACTGGGAACTCAGCGCCGACCGCGCCAACGCGGCCCGTCGCGCCCTGCTCGACGGTGGCATGACCGAGGAGAAGGTGACCCGCGTGGTCGGGCTGTCCTCCTCGGTGTTGTTCGACAAGACCCAGCCGGACAATCCGATCAACCGCCGCATCAGCATCGTGGTGATGACCAAGGCCGCCGAAGCCGCTGCGTTGGCCGGTGCCGGACAGGAACTGGCGCTGTCGCCGACCGCTGCCGACCCGGACATCCAGGCGGCGCAGGCACCGGCGGGGTCACCCTGACGGAAGGAAGCCGGGCGTGGGCAGCTGGTCAGCCGTTCGGATGGACGGCGGGCCGGTCGGACGCCCGAATGGTCGGGCCATGCACGCCTGGCGCTGTTGGCGCCGCACGACCGGACGAGAAGTACGTGCCTTGGTAGGTCGCGCCCCGGCCGACTGCACGCAGGTGGGCAACGTTCGATGTGGCATGACCCTCAACGCAGCTGCCGGTTCCGGGCGCCATATCGTTTCGAGGTCATGCGTTCCCGGGCGTGGGCGGTCCATCGGCAGTCGGCTGCGACCCGACCCTACCGGCGGGTCCTGCGTGGGCGGGCCGTCCGCGCCGCGCGTGCCTGTGTGGAGCCTGTCCGCAGGGACGGGCCGACGGCAGCGGCCAACCCCATTACAATGGCGGTCTTTCCCTGTGTAGATAGACGCCACCATGTCCAAGCAGTCCAAGGCCAAGCGCGACAAGCGCAAGAAGCAGCAGCCCAAGCGCCCGATCAACCGCCTCAACGCCCAGCAGCCGGTGCAGAACCATGCCGTGCTGACCAACGAAGAGGGTCAGGTCGTCGCCGCGATCGGCCTGCAGGGCACCGAATGGCTGCTGGCCATCGGCGGCCAGACCATGGGCAACGCCGACAACCCGGTGCCGATGCTGGCCATGCTCAAGCACCTGTCCAACGTGCAGGAAAAGGAAGGCCGCAAGGTCAACCTGGAATACTCGAGCCAGCTGCAGCAGCTGATCGATGACCTGGCCGCCGACGAAGGCAAGACCGCCGACGAGTACCTGGCCCAGCTGGTCTCCGAGTTCGAAGGCGTGGAAGGCGAAGAAGGCGACGACGCCGAAGACGCCGAAGACGCGCAGATCGTGGACGAGGCCGGCACCGACGCCGCAGCCGAAACCGCCCCGGCCGCCAGCGACGACAAGCCGCAGGCCTGAGCCACGGCAATCCGGTGACGGTCTATATCGACGATGCGGTCCATCCCTGGCGCGGCGAGCGCTGGGCGCATCTGATGGCCGACACCCTGCCCGAGCTGCACGCCATGGCGGCGCAGCTCGGGATTCCCCGCCGGGCGTTCCAGAACCGACCCAGCGGCGCCCACTACGACGTGCCCGCCCCGCTGCGTGCCCACGCCATCGAACTGGGCGCGCAAGCCATCTCGCGGCACACCGACCGCGCGCTGGTCAAAGCAGTCATCGCCAACGCGCGCACGCAATACCAGCCGTAGTGCCGGCCGCTGGCCGGCAACCTCATGAACCTGCCAGCGCACGCTGCGTGCCGGCCGCTGGCCTGCAACCTCATGAACCTCTCAGCGCACGCCGCGTGCCGGCCGCTGGCCGGCAACCTCATGAACCTCTCAGCGCAGGCTGCGCGCCGGCCATTGGCCGGCACATGCTGTCAGGGGGCTTTTACGCCGGATGCGAGGGGCAGCCGACCAACGGTCGGCTCTACCGGTCTCTCAGAACGGGTCGCTGCCCGGTCGCACTTCCACGCCCAACAACGAGCACAGCGCCAGCATCGCGTCGTCGTCGCGGCTGAGCGCCATCCAGCCGGCCAGGCCGTCGTTGCCGGTGTCCACGCTCCACAGCGAGTAGTTCTGCTCGCGGAGGCGGTCGTAGGCGGTGCCCATCAGCACCGAGGCGTCCACCTTGGCGGCGAAATCCTCGTCATCCAGGTCGCCGCCCCAGTCCAGCTGCAGGTTCCAGCGCGCGGACAGCTCGTTGACCGCCGACATCAGCGCATCGGCATCCTCACGGTCCACCTCGAACCCGGACTGCCAGGCGATGGCGGCCATCAGCGGCGGCAGCCAGTCGGCTTCTTCGTCGATCTCCTCGCCGGCTTCCAGCACCGCCTCGCGCCAGCGGTTGAACTGCTGCAGGCCCAGCTCTTCATCGCCCGGGTTGATCAGCACGAACAGGTTCCAGATCCGCGCCTCGAAATCGTCTTCGTCGAAATCGCGCTCTTCTTCTTCGAAGTCGAAATAATCGCTGTTGTCAGGCATGACCGGTATTCCTGTAGGCAGGCGGGCATTCTGCCGTGCAGTGGCGTTGGCAGGAAGCGAAATTCGGCCGCGGGGCCGCCGCGGTTTATCCTGTACGTCTGGAAGATGGCCGTGGTGGCCATTACGACGCACTGACCATGAGCGATACCCCTCCCGATCACCTGGCGATCAACCCGACCAGTCCCTTCCATGATGGCCCCGCGCTTGAGCGTGGCGTCGGCATCCGTTTCAACGATGTCGAGCGCGACAACGTCGAAGAATATTCGGTCAGCGAAGGCTGGATCCGCGTACAGGCCGGCAAGGCCCGCGACCGCCGTGGCAACCCGATGACCATCAAGATCAAGGGCACCGTGGTGGCGTATTACCTGGACCAGAAGCCGGACGCCTGATCCACCGCACGGGGGTAGAGCCACCCCATGGGTGGCTGCTTTCCGGGCCGGGCGCAGGCCAGACCTTCGGCGTTGCGACAGCCACCCATGGGGTGGCTCTACCCGTCGGTCGGGCGCAGGCCGACATCGGGCATTGCGACAGCCACCCATGGGGTGGCTCTACCCTCCGGATTTATGGTTTACCCGCGCTGGCGCGTTTCCAGCAGGTCCAGGTTGCGGATCAGGCGGCGCGAGACCTCATCGGAGATCGTGCCGCGCCGGGTCAGCCGGAACAGTTCCTCGCGCTCGGCGGTCAGCCCGGCGCCGCGCAGCTGGCGGTAGCCCTCTTCCATCCGCCGCACCTTTTCCGGGTCCGCATCGGGTCCGTCGTCCTTCTCCAGGTTGCGCTGGTACAGCAGGCTCACCCGCGAGGCGGCGTCGTTGTACAGCTGCACGTTCTCGGTGGTCTGGTTCTGCACCAGTTGCTGGCGCATGCGTTCCACCCCGGCCAAGGCCGCCTTGGACGCCAGTCGCCGTGCCAGGTCCTCGGCCTTGCGCTCGCCCGAATCGGCCGGCAGCTCCAGGCCCTTGAGCAGGCGCGGCAGCGCCACGCTGGCCGCCACCAGCGAGAACAGGATCACCGCCGCCGCCAGGAAGATCACCAGGTCGCGCGCGGGGAACGCGCTGCCATCGGGCAGGAACAACGGCAGGGTGAGCACGCCGGCCAGGGTGATCGCACCGCGCACGCCGGCCACCGAGGTCGCCACGACGATGCGCCACGAGGTGCCTTGCCGTACTTCGCCGCGATGGCGGGCACGCAGGACGCTCCAGCGCAGCGACACCCACACCCAGGCCAGGCGCAGCACGATCAGCGTCAGGTTGATCACCACCACGTACACCAGCAACCACCACGCGCTGTGGTGGCCGCTCTCGCTGACGGTGGTGATCGCGCGATCCACGATGCCCGGCAGCTGCTCGCCGAGCAGCACGAACATGATGCCGTTGAAGCTGAACTGCAGCATCCCCCACACCGCCGCGCGCTGCACGCGCATGCTGCCGGAGACGCGACCGGTCAGCTCGACGTAGCTCATGGTGATGCCGGCGGCCACCGCCGCCAGGATGCCCGAGGCATTGGCTTCTTCAGCCAGCAGGTAGGCCGCGAACGGAATCAGCAGGTTGACCAGCAACGCCGCGCCCGGCTCTTCACCGAAACGCCGCCACAGCCAGCGCTGGAACGTCGATACCCCCAGGGTCACCGCCACGCCGATCGCAAGGCCCGCCAGCGCCACCCACAGGAACGTCAGCGAGGCGGTCGCCAGCGAGAAGCTGCCGGTCATCACCGCGGCCACCGCGAAGCGGAAACAGACCAGGCCGGACGCATCGTTCAACAACGATTCGCCTTCCAGGATGTGCATCAGGCGCTTGGGAATCGGCGCGCGCGAAGCGATTGAGCCCACCGCCACCGGATCGGTCGGGGAAATGATCGCGGCCAGCGCGAAGGCCACCGCCAGCGGCATCACCGGGATCATCCAGTGGATCAGGAAGCCGGCGCCGACCACGGTGAACACCACCAGCCCGAGCGCCAGCTCCAGGATCACGCCCTTGTCGCGGAACAGGCCCTGCTTGGGAATACGCCAGCCATCGAGGAACAGCAGCGGCGGCAGGAACAGCAGGAAGAACATTTCCGGTTCCAGCGCGTGGYCACGATTGAACACCCCGGCGATCACCGCCCCCAGCCCKATCTGCACCAGTGGCAGTGGCAAGGACAACGGCAATACCCGGACCAGGTAGCCGCTGGCGACAACGGCCACCAGCATCGCCAGGACGACTTCAATGGTATGCATGTATTTTCCAGTGGACGGCGCGAGGGGGAGGCTGCGAGGCAGCCGGCGCCGGAAACTGCAAAAAAACTACCACACCCGTCCGCCGGAGCGAACGCCGACGCGGCCCAGGCTCAGTCGCTGGACAGCAGCTGACGCGCGCTCCAGGCAGTGACATCGGCCTGCATTGCCGGCGTCAGCGCGTGATCGGCCACGTAGCTGCGCAGTGCGTGCGCCACGCCCAGCGCCTGCAGACGCGCCGATGCAGCGGTAGCCAACGCGAACGGCAACGTGCTGTCATCGCGTCCGTGCAGGATCAGACCCTGCACGCCACGGCGGGCGATGTCGGCCGGGATGTGCGGTGCGATCTCCGGCAGGATGCGCCCGGACAGGATCGCAAACTGCCGCGCCACCTGCGGTGCGGTGAGCGCGATGCCTGCGCTCATGATCCCGCCCTGGCTGAAGCCGGCCACCAGCGTGTGCGCGGCATCGATGCCGAGCTGCGCCTGCTGGTCGCGCACGTACGCGATCAACAGACGACGGCTGGCCTCGGCCTGTGCGGGATCGATCACCGGCCCGTTCGCGCCGAACTGCACCGTGAACCAGCCAAAGGCATCCGCAGCGAACGCGAGCGGACCGCGTGGCAGCAGCACCTGCAAGCGCGGATCCAGCCCATGGGCCAGCGCCTGCAGTGATCGTTCATTGCCGCCCACGCCATGCAACAGCACCACCAGCCCCTGCGCCGGCCCCGTGGCCGCACGTACCACCGTATGCAGGCTGCTCACGCAGCCGCCTGGCCGTCGAAGCGGTAGATGTCCATCGCCAGGAAACCGGCATCGATACCGGCGTCGATGCGCTGCGCGCCCAGCACCTCGCCGCCGGCCGCGCCCATGGCCAAGTGCAGCGGCTGCAGGTGCTCGTCACTGGGGTGCGCCTGCACCGCATGCGGCGCGCGGGCGCGGTAATCCAGCAGCGCGGCACTGTCATTGGCCTGCAGGCGCTGCTCCACCCAGTCGATGAAGGGGCGCACGTACGGCGCTTCCTTGCCCTCGGCGTAGTTGCCCCAGTCGTGCAGGTTGTGGGTGATGCTGCCCGAACCGATCACCAGCACACCCTGCTCGCGCAGCGGTGCCAGCGCGCGGCCCAGTGCGTACTGGTGGGTCGGCCCCAGCAGCGGCTGGATCGCCAGCGGTACCACCGGGATGTCCGCCTGCGGGTACAGGAAGCGCAGCGGTACCCACGCGCCATGGTCCAGGCCCCGCCGTGGATCGATCGCGGCAGGCAGGCCGGCAGCATCCAGCCGTGCGGCGATCTCGGCCGCCAGCGCCGGATCGCCCGGCGCCGGGTACTGCAGGTCGAACAGCGCCTGCGGGAAACCGCCGAAGTCGTGGATCGTCGGTGGCTGCGCATGCCCGCCCACCGCCGGCTGGTGGGTGAGCCAGTGCGCCGAGGCCATCACGATCGCGCGCGGACGCGGCAACTGCTTGGCCAGCGTCGCCAGGCGCTTGCCGACCAGACCGGGGTTGAGCGCGGTCATCGGCGAACCGTGGGAGATGTACAGCGAGGGCAGACGGGACATCACAGACTCCAGGAGAAGAACATCGATGCAGCCGCGCTCAGCGCGACACCAGCGTCCACTTGCCATCGCCGATGCAGAACAGCACCAGCAGTGCGAACGCCCAGAACGCCGGGTATTCCCAGCCACCGCCGGCATTGGCGAAGCTGAAACCGTTGGCACCGTGCACGCTGACGATGGTGCCCAGCAGCAGCGGCACGCCTGCCAGCCCGACCCAGCGCGCGTAGATGCCGAGCAGCAGCGCGGCGGCCAGGGTGAGTTCCAGCGCGATGGTCAGGTAGCCGAGCGCACCGGGCAGGCCCAGCGAGGCGAAATAGGCGGCGGTGCCGGCCGGGGTGAACACCAGCAGCTTGGTCAGGCCGTGCACCAGGAACAGCGCACCCAGGCCCCAGCGCAGCAGGCTGGCGCCCAGCGGGGCAAGTGCGGAAACACGTACAGGGGACGGTTGCATGGGGGACCTCGCGGATTAGGATGGGCACAGGTTATTGCGCTCACTCACGGCGATAAATACGATCAGACGACGCTGTTTATTACGGGAAATGAAACAATGGACACTCTCGAGGCGATGCGTGTGTTCGTGGCCGTGGTCGAGCGCAATGGCTTCAGCGCGGCGGCCCAGGCGCTGGACCTGTCCACGGCAGGGGTGACGCGGCAGATCGCGGCGCTGGAGAAGCGACTGTCCACCCGTTTGCTCAACCGCACCACCCGCCGGGTCAGCCCGACCAGCACCGGTGCGGCCTATTACGCGCAATGCGTGCAGCTGCTGGCGCAGTTCGACGCGCTGGAGGCCGGGATCGGCGCGCAGGCGCTGGAGCCGTCCGGGCTGCTGCGGGTCAATGCGCCGGTGAGCTACGGCATCGCCCGGCTGGGCCCGCTGCTGGCCGGCTACCGCGCGCGCTACCCGCAGGTGCAGTTGGAGCTCTCCCTGTCCGACCGCCTGGTGGACATGGTCGAAGAAGGCTACGACGTGGCCCTGCGCATCACCCGCCAACCGAGCCCGGCGCTGATCGCGCGCAAGCTGGCCGACACCCAGATCACCCTGTGCGCGGCTCCGGCCTATCTGGACGCGCGCGGCCGTCCGCAGCAGCCCGAAGATCTGGCCGACCACCAGTGCCTGGGCTACAGCTACTGGGGCGGTGGCGACAGCTGGCCGTTGCGCGGGCCGCGCGGCGACGTTTCCGTGGCGGTGCGCGGCGGCCTGCGCGCGAACAATGGCGATGTCCTGCGCGAAGCGGCGCTGGCCGGGATGGGCATCATCCTGCAGCCGGATTTCCTGGTCGGCGACGCCCTGGCCGACGGCCGCCTTGAACGCCTGCTGCCGGACTGGGACGTCGCCCCGATCGGCATTTACGCGGTCTACACCAGCCGCAATCACCTTGCTCCGAAGGTACGCAGCTTCATTGATTACCTGGTGGAAGCGTTGGGCTGAGGGTGCGCGCTTGATTGCGCTGATCTTTGCGAACAGCAGCGCTTCTGTTTTCCGGAAGGAGGGGCCCGGGTAGGGCTCGACGGGACACGCCGTGAACCCATCCATGGGGGCTCGTACACGGCATCCATGCCGTGCACGGTCCCGTCGAGCCCTACCCGGCCCCCTCTGGACGGGTAGCTGCGTGCGGTTGGGCCAGCAAAGAGAAGCAACGCCGCAGCTATCGCTGTTGATCCTCCCTCCGCAGCGTGCAGCCCGCTGTGCAGAGGGCGTCGGGCAGCCCAGGCCGTGACCGTGCGCCGCATGGATGCGGCGAAACGAGCCCCYATGGAYGGGTTCACGGCGTGTCACGTCCTGGGCTGCCCGACGCCCTCCCGCGACGCGGGGAAAGGCGCCGCTTTTCGCCGTCAGCGCTACAGCGCGTCGACGGTATCCAGCCGGGCGATCACCTCGGCCAGCGGCGACGGCCGTCCCAGCAGGTAGCCCTGCACCTGATCGCACCCATGGGCGGCCAACCACTGGTGCTGGCCCGGCGTCTCCACGCCCTCGGCGATCACCGTCAGCCCCATGCTGTGCCCCAGCGACAACAGCGCACGGCAGATCGACGCATTGCGCGGATTGGTTTCCACGTCCGCCACGAAACTGCGGTCGATCTTCAGGATGTCCAACGGCAGGTGCTGCAGATAGGACATGTTCGAATAGCCTGTGCCGAAATCATCCAGTGAAATGCAGATCCCCTGCTCATGCAGCCGCTGCATCGTCTGCTTGGCCTGGGCCGGCTTGCGCATCAGGCTGCTCTCGGTCAGCTCCACCTGCAGCGCCCCGCGCTCCAGCCCGAACTCCTGGCTGGCGCGCGCGAACTCGGCCACCAGATCGCTGTTGAAGAACTGCACCGCCGATACATTCACCGCGATCGGCAACGGCTTGCCCGCATCGGCCAACTGCCGCTGCGCCGCCGCCGCCGCCCGGATCACCCAGCGTCCCAGCGCCAGGATCAGCCCGGTGTCCTCGCACAGCTGGATGAACTCGCCCGGCGGAATGAAACTGCCGTCGGCCTGCGGCCAGCGAAGCAAGGCCTCCAGCGCGGCCGGCGTGCCATCGCTGGCATGGCAGATCGGCTGGAAATACAGCTGGAACTCGGTGTCGATGGCGCTGTGGATGCGACCGGCCAGGCGCAGCCGCTCGGCCAGGCGCGAGGTCACCGTGTTGTCGAACCACGCAATCACGCTGCCCTCGTCGCGCGCGGCATGCGCGGCCTGCGCCGCCATCCCGATCACCTGTTCGGCCGGCACGTTGTCGCCATCGAACTTCACCGCCACACCGATACGCGGCTCGAACTGATGCAACCAATCCTGCCCGCGCACCGGCTCGGACACGGTCTGCACCAGCGTATCCAGCGCGGTCTGGCGCTCGTGGTCGTCGCGGATGGCGAAGATGAAGTCCTCCGCCGGCTGGAATGCCAGCAGACCGTAGCGCGTGCCCAGCCCGCCCAGGCGTTTGGCCATGGCCTGCAGTACCACCTCGCCCACCTCGCGGCCGAGCGTATCGGCGACCAGCTGCAGGCCACGGAACTGCACGTAGGCGATCGTGTAGCTACCGCCCTCCTCGTCCAGCTGCGCGGCCAGCGCGCGGGTGTTGAGCAGGCCCGTGGCCGGGTTGTGGGTGGCGTGGTAGGCCAGGTCGCGCTCGTAGGCCAGCCGCTCGCTGATGTCCTCGGCCAGCACCAGGCAGGCCTGGCGGCCATCGAAATCCAGCCGCGACAGGTGCGCGCGCACTTCGAACAGCGTGCCGTCCTTGCGCCGGTGCATGCGTATCTGGGCGTCCTGCGGGTCGCCCAGCGTGGCCCGCGAAATCGCGCCACGGATCTCATCCCAGCCTTCGCGCGGGCGGATGTCGAGGATGCTCATCGACAGGAATTCATCGCGGCTGTAGCCGTACTGCTGCACCGCCGCTTCGTTGACTTCCATGAAGCGCAGCGTGTCCGGGTCGAACACCCAGAACGGCGCCGGGTTGCGGTCGAACAGCAGGCGGAACTGGCGCTCGGCCTGCTGCACCCGCGCCAGCGCCTGCACCCGCTCGCTGACATCGGTCAGCGCGCCGATCATGCGCCGTTGCCGGTCCACCACCGCCACCCGCTGGCCGCGCGCCGACACCCAGCGCGTGGCGCCACCGGGCAACACCACCCGGAACATTTCATCGAGCACGCCATTGCCGGCGAAGGCCGCATCGAAGGCCTGCTGCATGCGCTCGGCATCCTCGCGGTGCACCCGCGCGAAGAAGGCCGCCACCGGCAGGCTCTCGATATCGATGCCGAAGATCTCGCGCGCCAACGACGACCAACGCAGCAGCGAGGCATCTTCATCGACATACCAGGTGCAGACCTTGCCGACCTGATGGGCCATCAGCAGTTCGGCATGGCCGGTGCGCAGTTCCTCGGTCAGCGCGTCCTGGCTGCGGGTGGCGCGGCGCAGGCTGACATACACCAGCGCGAACATGCCCCAATACAGCAGGTACAGCGCCACCGAGGCCTCCACGTAGGGCCACCACGGCGCGAGCACGTCATCGCGCCCCAGCCCGGCATACACCGCGATCGGGTACTGGCCCAGCGTGGTCAGCGTGGAAATGCGCTCGATGTTGTCGATGCTGCTGGTCTCGATGCCCAGCGGAGTGACCGCATCGCGGCGCAGCATCTCGCGCCTGCCCAGGCTGAAGCGCTGCCCGGTCAGCCCCACGGCGTCCGGACTGCGCGCCAGCACGTAGCCCTGCGCGTCGGTGATCGAGATGACGCCGTGCTCGCCGGTATCCAGCCCGCCGATGATCGACTGCAGCTCGCTGGTGTGCAGCCGGCTCAACAGCCAGCGGTCATCGCCCATGCGCAGTGCCAGCGGCAACACCCAACGCTGTGCGTTGCGCTGCTGCGGCGGGCCCATGTACAGGCGGCTCTCGCTGCCGCGATTGGCGTCGGTGGCCCACAGCGGCAGGTACAGGTCGCCACTGCCGCTGGTCAGTGCGCGTCCGTACTGGTCCACCACCACGATGCTGTCCAGTTCGGCGTGGCGCTGCAGCACGCCGCTGATCGCATCATCAAGCAGGTCAGGCGCCTGCGCCGGCACCCGCTCGAACAGCAGCGCGCCGTCCTCGGCGATGCCCAGCATGGCCCGTTCCAGATTGCGCAGTTCCAACCGAAGCAGGCGCTGCGAACCGGCGGCGAGCGCCGAGCTCTGGCGCTGCGCAGCTTCCTGGCGGCGCTGGTAATCGTTGCCCAGCATCGCCGTCAGGCCCACGGCGAGCAGCACGCCCAGGCCGACGCCCAGCCACACGATCGTGCGCAGTGGACGCGCCAATGCGTGGTTCAACGCGGGCATCGACGACCTCTCCCGCAGCGATGGGCTGACTTCATGCGTAACGCTTCCTGGTTTCCCCAAACCTGAGCGGCCGAAGCCTGGGAATCTTGACCGCTCCGTTAAGCGGTCCGACGCCTTGACTCGCAGCATGCACCAGCGCGTGCGGCACGGGAAGGCCCGGATGTGCCGGATCGGGCCGTTCACGTTGACAAAGCCAAGGCGCGCCCCAACCGCCGGATGCAACGGCCGGGGCCGGCGCGACCAGCCCGGGCCGGGGAGATTAGACTTGGGGTTTCCTCCGTTGCCTGAGACGTCCATGCCCACGCTGCGCCGCCCCACCCTGATGCTCGCCATTGCCGCCAGCCTGTCGCTGGGCCTGAGCGCCTGCGACCGCGACGCGGCCGCCCCTGCCGCCACCACGCCGGACACCGCCGCCACCGCCGCACCGGCCGCGCCAAAGCCGCAGCTGGGCAGCTTCGGCTTCGATGCCGCCGGCATGGACCGCAGCGTCGCCGCCGGCGATGACTTCTTCGGCTTCGCCAACGGCACCTGGGTGAAGAACACCGAGATTCCCGCCGACCGCTCCAGCTACGGCAGCTTCAATGTCATCTCCGAGAAAACCCTGGCCGATACCCGCGCCATCCTCGAAGGGGCCGCTGCCGATACCAAGGCCAGCGGCGAGACCAAGCTGATCGGCGACTACTACGCCGCGTTCATGGATGAGGCCGGCATCGAATCGCGCGGCGTGGCGGCGGTGAAGCCGGAGTTGGACGCGATCGGCGGCATCGCCGACAAGGCCGCGCTGGCCACCACCTTGGGCGGCACCCTGCGCGCCGACGTGGACCTGCTGAATGCGACCAACTTCTACACCGACCGCCTGTTCGGGGTGTGGG